>CALHHQ010000169.1 GCA_938030645.1 uncultured Rhizobiaceae group bacterium | reverse complement strand
GTTTGATCGGGGATCATATCCAAAATTAGCCAGTCGAAAAAATAGCCTTTGTCGACAACAGAAATGTCGAGTTGGTCACGCACAAAACTGTTGGCGCCGTCACAACCGACCACATATTTTGCACATAGGTTTTGTGTTTCTCCGTCAGGTCCAGTGATCTCTTCAGTTTCTTGAAGGGACAGTGTCACACCATTTTCGTCTTGCGAAAGTTCAGTCGCTTCCCAACCGCGCTTGAGTTCAATTGATGGAATGGTCGCAGCAATGCCCAACAGGCGCGTTTCAAGTTCAGGCTGGTTAAACCAATAAGTCACGCGCCATCCTGAAGGTGAAACGCTTTTCCAGTCGACGATCTGCAAGTCTTCGCGGTTTGCATCTTTCCAGTAATACAATTCGTCGTGGTATTCGATTGCGGGGTCATTGTTGCAATCAATGCCCAAAGTCGCGAGAATCCGCGCGACTTCGTGGTCCATTGTAACAGCGCGAGGACGGTCATAAAGGGTCGGCCAGCGTTCAATGAGCGTGATGCGCTTTCCTTGTTTGCCCAACAGAATAGCCAACAAAGTGCCCACTGGTCCTGCACCAACAATTGCCACATCAGCATCAAAAGACATTTTGTGCGCCCCCATTAGTCCAATAAGTCACTTCATGTAGAGACAGCGTTTATACCATAGCCCCCATCATTTCTCGGCCAATGAGCATACGTCTGATTTCTGATGTGCCAGCGCCAATTTCCATCAGCTTCGCATCGCGGAACAATCGGCTCACAGGCGTTTCGTTCATAAACCCAGCTCCGCCCATGGCCTGCACCGCTTGGTGGGCAACGACCATCGCCTCTTCAGAAGCATAGAGAACACATGCGGCGGCATCCTGACGGGTAACTTCACCTCGGTCACAGGCTTTCGCCACTTCGTAAACATAGGCTCGGGCGGAATTCATCTTGGTGTACATGTCGGCAATTTTGCCCTGCATCAATTGGAAATTTCCCACGCTTTCACCAAATTGCTTGCGCTCCACCATGTAAGGCATAATTTCATCGAGACACGCAGCCATGATCCCACATCCAATGCCGGACAAAACCACGCGTTCATAGTCCAGGCCGGACATCAAGACTTTCACCCCTTTGCCCACTTCCCCCAAAACGTTTTCGAACGGCACTTCAACATTGTCGAAAACAAGTTCAACCGTGTTCGAGCCACGCATACCCAATTTGTCGAAGTGGTTGGATTGGGTGAACCCGGGCATATCTTTCTTGATCAAGAAAGCGGTCATGCCCTTGGATCCGGCTTCAGGGTCAGTCTTTGCGTATACAACCAGAGTGTTGGCCTCACCTCCGTTGGTGATCCAATATTTGGTTCCGTTCAAAGTGTAGTAGCCGTTCATTCGTTCGGCAGAGAGTTTCATTCCAACCACATCAGAGCCTGCGCCAGATTCGGACATCGCAAGCGCCCCCACGCTCTTGCCGCTGATCAGGTCTGGCAAATACTTTTGCTTCTGCTCATTGTTGCCGTTCAAATTGATTTGGTTGACGCAAAGATTGGAGTGCGCACCATAACTTAAAGACACCGATGCACTGGCACGTGCAATTTCTTCAACAGCAACCGTATGTGCCAAATAACCCATGCCCGATCCGCCATCTTCTTCAGGAACCGTGATGCCAAGCAAACCAAGCTCTCCCATCTCTTCCCATAGGTGTGGAGGAAATTCGTTGTTGGCATCAATCTCAGCGGCCAGCGGTTTTACGCGATCTTGCGCCCAACGGTGAACCATTTCACGCAGTGCATTTACATCATCACCCAGATCAAACTTCATCGTGTGATTGAACATCAGAGTCTCCAAAATGAGGTGGGCTGCCAAACCCAAATCAGGTCTGGAACCAATAGAACAATGGTATGTTGATGTGTTATCAACACAAGTGCTTGAGACATAAAATCCCAACTTTAATCGCGGTCAATTGTAGCAGGAGAAAGCGGTGTCGTGGCGGAACCGAAGAACACCGTAAGGAGCTGAAAAATTTCAACAGAGAATATTGGTGTTTGTTTAGAGCGCTGGCACCGACAGATCGACAAGACCATTTTCAACGTGCAATTTTGCGTCTGTCACCGACTGCAATTCATCAACGGTCATGCCTGCAAGTTTCTCACGCAAAATAAAACGTCCACCTTCGATATCGACGACAGCAAGTGACGTGTAAACGCGCGAAATGCATCCAACACCTGTCAGCGGAAGTGAACATGTTTCAACCAGTTTAGGATCGCCTTTCTTTGTAATGTGGTCGGTCACCACAGCAACTCTCTTTGCGCCGTGTACTAAGTCCATTGCACCACCAACTGCCGGCACACCGCCTCGGCCTGTTGACCAATTGGCCAGATCGCCGTTTTGTGAAACCTGATAGGCTCCCAACACCGCCAGATCGAGATGACCACCACGAACCATGGCGAAACTGTCTGCTTGATGAAAAAAGGAAGCGCCCGGATCGAGTGTGACTGCTTTCTTACCCGCATTTATCAAATCCCAATCTTCATCACCTTTTGCCGGAGCAGATCCAAACCCTAAAATGCCATTCTCGGTATGATAGACCACATCACGACCGTCAGGTTGGAACTGAGCAATCATCTCTGGAAAACCAATGCCTAGATTGACGTATGAGCCATCTAGGATGTCTTGCGCGGCACGCCATGCAATCTGCTCATTAGAAAGTTTAATGTCGTCAAATTGCCCGCTCATGATCTTGCCGCCGAATACTTGGCACCTTGACGGTTCAACGTTTCTTCCTGAACAGGATTGGCAACCTCAACAATGCGATCAACAAATATTCCTGATGTCACCACGTGTTCAGGATCAATGTCCCCAACAGGCACCACCAAACTCACTTGTGCAACAGTTGTCTGCGCTGCCATTGCCATCAGCGGGTTAAAGTTGCGTGCTGCCATGCGGTAAGTGAGGTTGCCTTCAGCATCTCCAAGGTCAGCTTTGATGATCGCAAAGTCAGCTTTCAACCATCTCTCTTGAACATAGGAACGACCGTCAAATTGCGCTATTGGCTTACCATCGGCAAGTTCGGTGCCGACGCTGGTTGGCGTATAAAAGGCGGGAATGCCTGCTCCACCGGCTCTGATGCGTTCTGCCAATGTGCCTTGGGGAACAAGTTCTAATTCAATTTTTCCTGCAAGATAGAGGTCGGTGAAAACAACGGGATCAGCTGAACGGGGAAACGAACAAATGATTTTCGCAACCATCCCTTGTTCGATAAGTGCAGCTAATCCCACGTGACCATTGCCTGCATTGTTGTTGATCACGGTCAGGTCTTTTGGACCGTGATCGATCAGCGCATGAATAAGTTCTATAGGTGCGCCGGAGCCGCCAAAGCCTCCGATCATGATGGTTGCACCATCGCCAATTTCCGAAACGGCTGATTGGAGACTGTCGACAACCTTATTCACTGTGGCCTAGCCCCATGAATGACCTGTCCATTCAATTTTTTCACCTGCAGGCCAAGTGTCTCATGTGGCATACAATTTTTCAACCAAGTCTCCTTTAATGCCGGGCATGTCTTGATTCACCGAACTGTCCGTCGTCAGGGTTTTTGGGAGCGACTGCAGCTTAGATTAAGCGAGATATAGGCTCATCATTTGGTTGATATTAGGCGGCTTGATTGCGGTATTGCAAACGCCGCTGTTTAAATGTGTTTTGTTTGATCCTTTCTCGT
>CALHHQ010000168.1 GCA_938030645.1 uncultured Rhizobiaceae group bacterium | reverse complement strand
GGCTGCATGGAGCAAAGGTCTGGGCGCAGTGATCAATGGCCAAGGTATTATGCAAAGCCCTGTTGTGCGCGAAGTGGCCAACATACCAGAAGATCAGATCATTCTCACATGCGTGGCACTTGGCTGGCCTGATGAAGATTTCGTGGCAAATTCAGTTGTGTCGCGTCGTCGCTCCTTAGAAAACACAACACGGTTTTTAGGTTTCGACGATTAAAATAGTCGTCATTCAAACGAAATGGAAACGCTGGAAAATGGTCCAAAATCCGCTTCAATCAACGTACCAGATGGACACTCCATCGGTGCAATGAACGAGCCGGACAGCACAACTTGCCCAGCCTCCAATTGCTGGCCGTAAGAATGCATTCGACGCGCCAACCAAACGACAGATTCCACTGGATCATTTAATACAGCCGCACCCAAACCTGTGCTGACAACTTCTTTGTTCTTGCTGACGATCGCGCCAGTCCAACGCAAATCAAACTCACGAGGGTCGTGTTTGGCATCACCAGTCACAATACCTGCATTGGCAGCATTGTCAGACACCGTGTCAAAGATGATGCGCGATTGTCCTGTATCAGCGTCTTTGCGCAAAATGCGTGTGTCCAAAATTTCAAGCGAGGGCGTCACAAAATCAGTGGCATTCAAAACATCTTCGCGGGTGGCATTGCCAGAAATTGTATCCTTCAGAACGAACGCAATTTCAGCTTCAACTCGAGGCTCAATGAAACGCGTTTCTGACACCACATCGCCTGATGAAAAAACCATATCGTCATACAATACGCCACTGTCGGGCGTTTCAATGCCCAGTGCTTCTTGCATCACTTTTGAAGTCAGACCAATTTTCCAACCGACAATCTCTCGGCCTTGCCTCAACTTCTGCTTTATCTGCGCTTTCTGGATGGCGTAAGCATCGTCCAAACCCATGTTGGGATGGGCTTTGCTTATGAGGCCAATCTGCGTGCGAGTTTCTTCTGCATGTAAAAGCGCTGCTGCTGCCTTGTCGATTTGATCTTGAGTTAGGCTCACGCCTCATCCTCCACACCGTTGCGCAACACGCCGATGCCTTCAGCTTCCACTTCAATCACATCACCTGGCTTCAACCAGATGGGTGGATCAAACCGTGCTCCAGCGCCCGTAGGTGTGCCGCACACAATCACGTCACCGGGGACGAGCGTTGTAAATGTCGAAATGTAATTCACGATATAGCGGAAATCGTACATCATTCGGCCTGTGCGATCTTCTTGACGCACTTCACCGTTGACCCGTGTTTCCAGACGAACATCATCCAATTGTTCAGCACTGCGGAACGGGACCAACCATGGGCCAATCGCGCCCGTCTTATCCCAATTCTTACCCTGTGTCACATTGAACTTAGCATGACGCACCCAGTCACGAATTGTGCCTTCATTACACAGGCTCAATGCCGCAATGTGATCGTATGCATCTTCGCGGGCAATTCGCCGACCGCCTTTACCAATTACGATGACAATCTCGCCTTCATAATCTAGTTGTTCGCTTTCAGGTGGGCGGACAATGTTCTGATTATGACCTGTGAAACTGCGTGGAAAGCGAATAAACATGGAAGGCTTTGATGGCGCAGCCTGTCCGTCTTTGTATTCTGCATTTCGGTCGGGGAAATTCACGCCAATGCAGATGATCTTTTCCGGTCGCGCAACAGGAATGAGAAACTCCACATCCGCTTCTTGATGGGTAACGGGCTTCCCTTCTCCCGCTGCGATGACTTCTTCCAGCGCGTTCGCGACAACAACCGCTTGCAAGTTTGCGAACCGATCTTTGAACTGATCATACAAATCAACAATACCATTATCTGTAACGACCCCGAAACGAACTTCCTCACCACTGCTATATTCTGCAACCCTTGCCGGTATAGATGTCATATTTTCAGTTTCCTTATGGGGCAATAATAGGTGAAGCTTTCATGTCGCTTGCGACAGCCTCAACACCTTCAAACAATGAGCCGTGTTCAAACCAAGATTTTGGTGCTGCAGCTCCCCAAAGCGTTTGGCGTTGTGGATCCTGCAAATCCCATTTGATCGCTTCAAGGTCTGGATCAACAGTCTGATAATCAGAACAATAGATTTCAATTCTGTGCCCATCCGGGTCCAGTATATAGAGGAAAAAGGCGTTTGAAATTCCGTGTCGTCCTGGCCCCCGTTCGATATTGTCCACATAACCCGTGGTCGCCATCAGATCGAGTAGGTCAACAATGTTCAATGGCGTTGGCACCCAAAACGCCATGTGGTGCAAGCGCGGACCAGTGCCACTGGTAAACGCCACATCATGCACACCGCCCTTGCGATGCATCCATGCCGCCCACAAACGTTTGCTATCATCGTCTTCCGTATATTCTGTCGTACGGAAACCCATCTCGTTGTAAAACGCAACGGCTTCATCCACGTCGGGAACAAAGCAATTGAAGTGGTCAATCCGAAGTGGCTTCACACCGTTGTACAAAGCGTATTTTTGATGGATGGGTTTGAGACGCTCCATCTTAAAGTAAAACTCGATTGGAATTCCAAAATTATCATGGGTCAGTAGAGTTCGGCCTTGATGAGGTCGCTCGGTCCATTCCACTTTATGCCCTTTGGACACAAACCAATCATGGGCCTTATCGAGTTCTTCCTCGGCAAAAACTTTAAAGCCCAAAATTTTCACACTGATATCATCAGACTTCTGCAGAATAACAGAATGGTGTCCGCGCTCTTCCATAGCACGCAGATAAATGGCGTTCTCATCCTCTGCCGTAACCTGCAGGCCAAGAGTGTCAACGTAGAATGCGCGCGATGCCGCAAGGTCTTTACAACCAACCGCAATGTGGCTGAGTCGAATGATATTGAAAGGCGGATAAAGAACTGGATCAGGAATTGGCATCTGGATCTCCGTGTTAAGAGTGAACGGTTGGACTAGCCACCCAATTTAGGAATCTTGTGTTCGGCACGCGGGAAACTGACATTGACTGTTTCCATATAGAAATCGAATGACCAATCTCCGCCATCACGACCAATGCCACTGGATTTCACTCCACCAAACGGCGTTGGCAGGTGACGAATGTTTTCAGAATTCACCCACATCATGCCAGCTTCCAACTCATCGGTCATACGCATGGCGCGGTTCAAGTCATTTGTCCAAAGATAGGCAGCCAAGCCGTATTCCACATCATTGGCGATTGAAAGTGCATCTGCCTCATCCTTGAAAGGAATGGCGGTCAGAACAGGTCCAAAAATTTCTTCCTGCGCAATCGCCATATCGTTGCTTGCGTCGGTGAAGAGGGTTGGCCCTATGTAGCAACCCTCTTCACCAATTTTCTCACCGCCAGCAGCAATTATTGCACCTTCTTTTTTGGCCGTTTCAAAATATGACAAAACTTTTTCTTCGTGGACGGGATGAATCAACGGTCCAACAACAGTTTCCGGATCGAGTGGGTGTCCGACTTTAATTGACTTTGCCACTTTCGCGACGCGGGCCGTGAATTCTTCGTAGATCGTATCTTGTACCAACAATCGTGAGGATGATGTGCAGCGTTCACCATTCAACGAATAGATCATGAATGTTGCAGCATCAACGGCGCGATCAATATCCGCGTCGTCAAAAACAATCACTGGGTTTTTCCCACCCAATTCAAAATGCACACGTTTCAATGTGGCAGCGCCTTGGCGCATAATGTGTGAACCCGTGTTGCTTTCTCCAACAAAAGCAATTGCTTTTATGTCTTTATGTTCGGTAAGCGACTTGCCTGCAGTTTCACCCAATCCATTGACCACGTTCAAAACGCCTTTGGGCAACCCTGCACTTTCAGCAATTTCCACCAACAGCTTGGCGGTCATTGGAGAAAATTCAGCAGGCTTCTGGACAACCGTACAACCTGCAGCAAGTGCTGGTGCAATTTTCCAAGTGGACAACATAAATGGAGTGTTCCACGGAGTAATGACACCGACGGGTCCAATTGGACGCCGTGTTGTTGTGTTCATTTGAGTTGGAGTACGGGTCACCGCCCCATCTTCGGAGGCTGGTGCTTGGTCTGCAAAAAAGCGGAAATTCGCTGCACCACGTAGTGCTGCTTTCGACATGAATCGTAAAGCCTGACCTGTATCCATGCATTCGACAAATGCAATCTCTTCAGCGCGGGCTTCAATAGCTTCTGCCACTTTGATGAGTATTTTGCGACGTTCTGCGCCAGGTGTCTTCGACCAAGATTTAAATGCTTCTTTGGCTGCCTTTGCCGCGCGGTCAATATCAGCAGCATCACTTTTCGCCACTTGAGCCAGCGTGCTGAGGTCGACGGGTGAAATAATTTCGAAAGTCTCACCGCTTACAGCAGGAACATTTTCACCACCAATGTGGTTCATGACGCCGTCTTTAGCAAAGCGCGCCATATAGTCTCTTGCGCGGGCAATGTTGTCATCAAGAGTGCTCATGTTCTTTCCTCAGGTCCTGTTCAACGCATCAATACTAAGTTCGTCTGTTGTCGCTCAAAGCTGAGATGTGTCTCACCTCGATCACGTATTGATAACATGTTAAATTAAAAGTGGTCTGTCAATCATTAATTTCTAAATAATTAATATATTAATTAAAAATGACTTCACTGTTACAACAACGACTTCAAATCAAAGTCACAATCAGCAGCTTTGTCCAAGGGAATGGTCTGACCAGCTTCGAGAAGTCGCTTTCCGACCATATAGACACGAGGCTCGTTCATCGCATCAATCGCCAACAACTCGTTCCCACAATAATAGAAGTGAGACATCGCACCAGGTTTGGCGCCAGGCCGCACGACAACTTTATCATACCCACGATTGAGGCCCGCGATCTGCAATTTGACATCATACTGATCTGACCAAAACCATGGATTTGCTTTGTAAGCAGCAGGCTGGCCAACCATGTTGGTCGCGACAGCATTCGCCTGATCAATTGCATTTGGAACTGATTCAATACGCGTGATCTGTCCATCAAATGAAAACGCAGCACAATCTCCAGCGGCGTAAATATCCGGGTCAGTTGTCTGGCAAAACTCATTGATCAAAATGCCGCCATCAACACTCAGTTCGGCGGCGCTGGCCAATTCTGCATTCGGAATAATTCCTATGCCGATCAAGGCGAAATCTGTTTCCACAATTGAACCATCTGAAAGTGCCGCTTGTTTCAAACGGCCGTTTTCGCCGGACAGATCCTGCAAGCCAACACCTTCTTTGAAATTGACGCCATGGCTTTCATGCAGCTTTCGAAACCAATCAGAGGTTTCCGCACAGGCAACACGTTGCAAAATACGGTCAGCTGCCTCTACCAACGTCACTTCCAAACCTTTAGCAGCGCAAACAGCGGCCGCTTCAAGTCCAATGTAACCGCCACCCACAATCAATACCCTGCGGCCTTCAACAAGTTCTTCACCAAAGGCATCCGCATCTTGCAGATTTCGTAGATAATGGATTCCTGACAAATCTTTGGTAATGTTATCCGGAAGCCGTCGTGCCCGCGATCCTGTGGCAAGCACAAGTCTTTCCCAATTGATCTCACTGCCATCTTCCAGCGCTACGGTCTTCCCATCACGACGGATAACTTGAACCTTCGCAGCGCAACGCAAGTCAACATTATTGTCGCTGTACCAATTTTCAGGGCGCAACAAGAGTTGTTCTTGGCTCATCTCCCGTGTCGCATACTTCTTTGAAAGAGGTGGGCGCTGATAGGGCGCAAACGGCTCATCACCCAATATCGTAAGCGGAGTGGTTTCGTCCAAAGATCGAAACTTCACAGCAAAAGACAAAGCCGCCTGCCCTGCTCCAATGACAACAACACCACTCATGTGTCTCGATCCAAATCTGCTTTAAACAAACGGCAGGTAAAAATCGCGGACTTCATCCACGCTCTTGCCCTGAAGCCTCTGAAACTCATCACGCTTTAGGAAGATCAAAGCATCACAATACAATTCGCCCACCGCTTTTCGCAGCGCAACATCTTTGTCTAAGGCGTTGAGCGATTTGTCCAAACCAGAAGGAACGTGGCGTGTTTCCCGCACATTTTCCAAACCATCTAAGTCTTCCGCAGCTTGCAGCGGAAGCTTGCCATCGACACCAAGTCTTGCGGCTTGCAAGACAGCTGTCACGGCTTGGTAAGGGTTGGTCGTACAATCCGCCATTCGGTGCTCCAAACGGGCCGACTTTGGAGACTTTGTTGAGCTTCGTGTCGTCACCAAACGATGGTCTTCCGCCCAGTTGGCCCAATACCCGGCAAGGCTCGCCATGCCCAAACGATCGTAGCTGTTGATGGTCGTAGCCAGCAAACCTGCCAATGCCTCGTGATGATGGATCAAACCAGCTATGCAATGCCTAGCCAAGTCTGAAAGATCGCCCGTGGGAGCAATTGGGTTATCTCCATCTTTGTCTGAGAAACTGAAATTCACGTGAAGGCCCGAACCGCCACGGTCTGGAACTGGCTTGGGCAGGAAGGTCAACAGAAGCCCCTTCTTCAATGCAACTTCTCGGGCCATTGTTTTCATCAAGAAAGCATCATCACAAGCCTTGACTGCCTCATCAAAACGCATTGTCAATTCAAATTGGCCGTTGTCGTATTCGCCGTTCATGCTTTCTATCGGAATATCGCATGCATAGGCGGTCTCCCATATCTCATCCATGACGCCACGCGGATCGTTTTGTGGCCCGGTACCATACACGAACGCCCCAGGCGTATCGTATGGTCGCCAAACACCGTCTTCATCCATTTGGAACAGATAGGCTTCCGTCTCCAAACCGACCATCGGTTTGTATCCTAAAGCCGACCATTCATTGACCGTTCTTTGTAACTGGGAACGCGCGCAAAGCCCGAACGGCTCACCGTCAACTTCTAATTGACCAAGAGCAATCTCTGTTCCTGCCTGCCAACTTTTACGACGCTCTTCATCCAACTTCAGTTCCATGTCAGGCAAACCGTCGTGAAAGCCACAGCCCGGTACGGGCAGCAAATCACGGTCAAACGATACTGCAAACACCCCGCGAGCGAAACCAAGAGAGCCACTTGCCGCAACATCTACGGGCACATATTTTCCCCGCGGCAGGTTTAACATGTCATTGAACATCGCGCGTGTGCGATTGATTTCAGGTTTGATCATTTAAACTGCCTTCGCTCTTACGTTGAGACGTTTCACGCCGCTTATAAAATTAGATCTCGTCCATGTTGGTTCGTCGACGGCTTCAAACGTATCAATGCGTTTCACCAACTCTTCCAAAACGATCCGCACTTCTAACTTGGCCAAGTGCATGCCGAGACACACATGCGCGCCTCCCTGCCCGAAAGCCAGGTGTCGGTTTGGCAAACGATCTAGAACCGCATCGTTTGGTTTGTCGAATACGGTTTCATCGCGGCTGCCAGATACAAACCACAACAGCACTTTATCACCTTCACGAATTGTCTTCCCGTGCAGTTCGTAATCCTGCGTGGCTGTTCGGCGAAAATGCATTGTGGGCGAAGCCAAACGAATGAATTCGTCGGCGCAAGTGTCCCAACAATTTCCCTCCCTCAGTTGTGCAATGAGTGCAGGATTATGGGCCAGTAAGTTCAACGCCATAGCTATTGAATATCGTGTTGTATCATTGCCTGCCGCGACCAAAAGACAAAAGAAATTTTTGAACCCCAATTCATCCAAACCGTCTTCGCTGCTCATCATACGAGCGAGAATTCCGCCTTCCGTGACGGTTCGTCTCTTGGTCAAAAGGTCATCCGCATAGTCATAAAGCTCTACACCTGCAGGGCTTCGAAATGGCATCATGCGATATGCACTGGTGTCCATTTTGTCGATCACATGATCGGTAAAATCAGGATCGGTATTGCCAATGAGCGCATCACCTTTTTCAACCAACCATTCCAAGTCGTCATCAGGCACACCCAAGATGCGGCCCAACATCATCATCGGCAATTGTTTGGCGATTGCATCGACCGCATCAAACTCAGACTTTTTCAGAGCCTCGTCGACTATGTCTGTCGCCAAAGAACGGATCACTTCTTCAAATTGCCCAACCACCGGCTTTGCAAAACTTGGGTTCACCTTTCGGCGCACCGCAAAGTGTTCTTGGCCATCTGTTTCCTGAAAAGTGCGTCGCGCCAGATATTCTTCTTGGCTCTGGTCTTCAAGACGAATTCCCTGCGCCGAGCTGAAAATGGCGCCTTCTCTATTGGCCAGCATGATATCGTCAAATCGCGTCAAGCTCCAGAAGCCTTTGGTTTCGCTGTCACCTTCGGTCCAACTCACCGGATCTTCTTTGCGCATTCGCGCGAACGTTTTGTGTGGAATACCACCTGCAAAACTGTCGTGGCTCAGCAGGTTCAAGTGTCCATCATCATACATTTTGAAGGGTCTCTTTGAAAAAATTGGTGGTCCATTGACCGAAAACCTGACCGCTTGCTTTTCGTTTCATGCTGTTACGAGCAGCTAAAACATCGTCGCTGTTCATTTTGGCTTCTGTAAAACCCAACACGCAGGACATAAACTCGTGCGTAAACTCCGGGTGGGCTTGGGTTGTAAAAATATGGTTGCTCTTGGCAAAACTGGCGATTTCACAATTCTCGCTTGAGCCCAACACCTCACAATCAGATGGCAACTCCGTCACTTGATCTTCGTGAAACACATACATGGGGAGGCTGCTGAGTGTCGGCACCATCCACGACCTCAACGTTGTGAAGTGTGTTTCTTCGATGCCCACATTGTAACCATTTGGTGATTTTTCAACTTTTCCACCCAACGCAAGCGCGATCGCCTGATGACCAAAACAGGCGCCCATCAATGGTTTCTTGGCTTTGTCGCATCTACGAATGAAATCCATCAACTCATCGGAAAATATGTGATCATCCAACACGCTCAACGGGCTGCCCGTGATCATATATGCGTCTT
>CALHHQ010000167.1 GCA_938030645.1 uncultured Rhizobiaceae group bacterium | reverse complement strand
GCTGTTCAGTTTGGTCTTCGTGACAAGCAAGTGAACGGAAAAGACTTCCAGATCGTTGTTCCACTTTACTCTCGCCTGATGGCGAAGGGTGCTGGTGCCAACGTTAAAGGCATCTTTGGTTCAACAAACTGGCACTGGTCTTTGCAGGACGAAGGTTCAAAAGCTTTCGTTAAGTCGTTCGGCACGAAGTATGGCTTCCCGCCATCACAGGCTGCTCACACATGCTATGTGCAGACAATGCTTTATGCTGATGCTGCTGAGCGTGCTGGCACATTCAACCCATGCGGCATTGTTGAAGCTCTTGAAGGCTTTGAGTTCGACGGTATGGGCAATGGCAAAACACTTTACCGCAAAGAAGATCACCAGTGCTTCAAAGACGTGCTGGTTGTGAAGGGTAAAGAGAACCCGACTTCTGAATTCGACCTTCTTGAAGTTGTGGAAGTCACACCAGTTGATAAAGTCACATACGCGCCTGATCACAAGCAGATGCGTGATGCAAACGGCAACGCCGTTGCAGTAGGCACCTGTAACCCAGGCGCTTAATTGCGTGACACCTTATTTGGGGCGACCTCTTGTGGGGTCGCCCCATTTATTCGCGGACAATAATAATGACTTCTCGGCGCACTCGCGGCTGAGAACTGGGGAGGGCCTTCGCGGGTTCCGACAATGGAAGCATTAGTTCTTCAAATTGTGAACGGACTGGACAAGGGATCAGCTTATGCGTTGATCGCGTTGGGTCTTACTCTCATCTTCGGCACACTGGGTGTCGTGAACTTTGCACACGGTGCTTTGTTCATGATCGGCGCATTTTGCGCGGTTACTTTGAGCCGTCTTCTGACTTTGTCTCACGTGGTGATTGACGATACGAAGAAAGACTTTTTGGGAAATCCCTCCAAGGTTGAAGTTCCCTATATTTACGATTTTTTCGGTCAAGCGACCGGGGATGTGATTATCGATTGGGCCGTGCCCATATCCATTCTCGTGGCCATACCGGTTATGATGCTGATTGGCGTTGCGATTGAGCGCGGCCTGATCAAGCACTTTTACAAACGCGCTCATGCGGACCAAATCCTTGTAACATTCGGCCTTGCCATCGTTCTTCAAGAAATCATCAAATATTTCTACGGTGCAAACCCTATTCCGACACCTGCGCCCGACGCGTTTCGCGGGTCGTTTGATTTTGGCGCCATGCTCGGTTTCGACCCTAACGTAATTATTTATCCTTACTGGCGTCTTGTGTACTTTGGTTTCGCTGCCATCGTGATCAGTGCAGTGTTCGCGTTTCTTCAATTCACCACGTTTGGCATGGTTGTTCGTGCTGGCATGGCAGACCGCGAAACCGTTGGCTTGTTGGGTATCAATATCGACAAGCGCTTTACGATTATGTTCGGTCTTGCTGCGGCAGTCGCTGGTGTTGCCGGCGTGATGTACACGCCAATCAACTCGCCAAACTATCACATGGGAATGGACTTTCTGGTTCTCAGTTTCGTGGTTGTTGTTGTTGGCGGTATGGGCAGCTTGTTAGGTGCCGTGCTTGCCGGTTTCCTTTTGGGAATTCTTGAAAGTTTCGCCTCTATGGGTGCAGTTCTGGAAGTGCTTCCGGGTATCAACCAAATCATTTTGTACGTCGTTGCGATCATCATTCTGCTCACGCGTCCGCGAGGACTTATGGGCCGTGCTGGCGTGATGGAGGATTAAGTCTATGTTGGGTCTCAACCGTAAAGATTTCCAGCTTCTGTTGCTGGTCATCGTCCTCACCGCTCTTGCGCCATTTTTCCTCAATCCATTTCCGGTGGAATCAAGCTTGGCTCAGTTCAATGCTGGTTATCCGGATTTGATGCAGCGTTTTGTGATCTTTGGTATTTTCGCCATTGGCTTCAACATTCTGTTTGGTTTGACTGGATATCTCAGTTTTGGCCACGCTGCCTTTCTTGGGGCAGGGTCGTATGCCGCCATCTGGATGATGAAATTACTGACGATGAACATCATTCCAGCGGTCACGCTCTCGATCATTGTTGCTGGTGTATTCAGTCTGGCTGTCGGGTTTATCTCGTTGCGCCGTTCGGGGATTTATTTCTCAATTCTGACTCTCGCTTTCGCGCAAATGTCCTACTCATTGGCCTATTCTGTTCTGACGCCAATCACTGGTGGTGAAACTGGCTTGCAACCGAAAATCAGCGATCCCCGCATTTTTGATGGGCCGCTTGCAGCAGGGGCATCTCCTCGCGCAAGCCTATTTGGTCTTGAGATGAATTCGACTTATGAAATGGCTGTTGGCGGCTGGTTGTTTACGTTCAATGTGGGCTACTACATTGCCGCAATTTTGATGGTGATCAGCTTTTACGTTGCCATTCGTATTTTCCGCTCACCCTTCGGTTTGATGCTGAGAGCGGTGAAGTCGAACCAGAACCGTCTCGGCTATACTGGTGTGAGTTCACGACCTTATACGCTTGCAGCCTTCGTTATATCTGGCATGTATGCTGGTCTTGCAGGTGGTCTGCTGGTTGCGATGGACAGCCAAGCAGGTGCGGAACGTATGTTCTGGACTGCCAGTGGTGAGGTTGTTCTGATGACCATTCTAGGTGGCGCTGGTACATTGATCGGGCCGGTGCTTGGAGCGGGCTTGATCAAATATCTTGAAAACATTGTTTCTAAAATCAACGAAACCGTTTTGACGGCTTGGTTTGATTGGATGCCGAGTGTGTTGCAAGACATTTTGGTTGCCGTTGTTTATCCATTTGTCGGTAAAGGCTGGCATCTCACACTGGGCCTGATGTTCATGCTCGTTGTGATTTTCCTACCGGGCGGGTTGATGGAAGGCTTGGCGCGAATTGGTGCTTTGTTCTCCCGCAAACCGAAATCATCTGATGACAATGTGGACGGTGCTGCCAAACCGTCACCAGCAGAATAAGGAGCAGGTGATATGTCGATTGCAGAAGATATGGCCAACGAGCCCGATCGCGGTTTTGAACGGGGCACTCCAAATTCCGTCCTACATATTGATGATGTGCACAAAAGCTTTGCGGGCTTACACGCTTTGTCGGATGTCGACTTGGACGTACGCGAAGGGGAAACACATGCGATTATCGGTCCCAATGGGGCTGGTAAGTCAACATTGCTCAACGTTTGTGTAGGTCGTTTGAAGCCAGACCGTGGTGCTGTGGTGTTTGATGGACATGTGCTGACAGGTAAAGCACCGCATGAGATCAACCAATTGGGTGTTGCTCGTGTTTTTCAAACGCCAGAAGTTTTTCCTGATCTCACAATTTTGGAAAACATCATGCTGCCCGCGCTGTCGAAGCGTGACGGTCAGTTCAAGCTCAATCCGTTCAAGCTGTTTTCAAAAGAAACCGCTATTCGTGATGAGGCTGAGCAAGTTGCCGAAAGTGTTGGGCTTCAATCTCAATTGACCGCGCATGCGTCATCCATGTCGCGTGGTGATAAACGACGGTTGGAATTGGCGATGGGATTGATTCAACATCCGCGTCTTTTGCTTCTGGATGAACCAACTGCTGGCATGGCACGGCATGACACCAACGCAACGATCGATCTTTTGAAAAAGATCAAAGAAGGCGGCATGACGAAGGTGATCATTGAACACGATATGCATGTGGTGTTTTCGCTTGCTGACCGTATTTCAGTGTTGGCTGGCGGGCGCATTATTGCCCAAGGCACGCCGGAAGAAATTAAAGACGACCCCAAGGTGAAAGAAGCCTATCTTGGGGAGGAGCAAGTATGAGCACTTCTGAAAAAGCAGCAACTCTCAATGTTGAGCAAGCAGGGACCAACCCGTCCATCGCGTCAGATGGTTATTTCTCTGTCGAAAATCTCAATGCGTATTATGGCGACAGTTACATCGTTCAGGACGTTTCATTTGACGTCAACGAGGGCGAAATCGTTGCGCTTTTGGGCCGCAATGGCGCTGGCAAAACCTCTACTTTGCGAGCGATTGCCCGTGCTGATGAACCTGAATTGCGCAAAGGTGAAATCTACCTTCAAGGCCAATCTGTTCACGGCATGAAATCATATCAAGCGTCCAATGCAGGAATTGCGTTGGTTCCTGAAGATCGGTGCATCATCCAAGGGCTGACTGTTGAAGAAAACCTTGATCTTGCGGTTATCGCTGGTGAAAAAGGTTGGGACTACGAGCGCATTTACGATCTTTTCCCGCGTCTGAAAGAACGTCGTAAGCAAGAAGGTACAACGCTCTCCGGTGGTGAACAGCAAATGCTCGCTATTGGACGAGCTTTGGCTAAAGACCTGAAGCTTCTGCTTTTGGACGAGCCGTATGAAGGACTCGCCCCTGTTGTGCGTCACGATATTGAAAAGGCACTCATGCAAGTGCGTGAAGCAGGCATCACCACCATTATCGTGGAACAGAATGCAGTTGCGGCTTTGAAGATTTCAGACCGTGCGATTATTTTGGACACGGGCGAAGTGGCTTTCCAAGGCACAGCCAAAGAAGTGTTGGACGATGAGGCACTGCGTCACGAATATTTAGCGATCTAAACCAGAGATTACCGTCTTGCTATTCTCCCATCGGCCCGATACGTGAGGCCGATGGCAAAAGCTTCCAAAACCTATGATGTGATTGTGCTCGGTGCAGGTGGTGCCGGGCTCATGTGTGCTGCTACCGCGGGGCAGGCAGGTAAGTCTGTATTGGTGATTGATCACGCAGAAAAACCCGGCAAGAAAATCCTGATTTCTGGCGGTGGGCGTTGCAATTTCACAAACACTGGAACCACTGCCCAGCAGTTTTTGTCTAAGAACCCACATTTCGCAAAATCAGCTCTTGGGCGATATCAGCCGCAAGACTTTATCGACCTCGTGGACCGTCATAATATCGCGTGGCATGAGAAAACCCTAGGCCAATTGTTTTGCGATGGCTCCGCACAACAAATCGTGGATATGTTGTTGGCGGAGTGCCCGACTGACAGTGTTCATTTTTCTTATGGCCATGCGGTTTCAGATATCGTGAAGCAAGGCGATGTTTTTCAAGTGAAACATGGTGGAGATCTGTCCTCTGCAACCTCTCTGGTCGTGGCGACTGGCGGACCATCAATCCCTAAAATGGGGGCGACGGGCTTTGCCTATGACCTTGCTCGACAGTTTGGATTGAAAGTGGTGGAGCCGCGCCCGGCGTTGGTGCCATTTACCCTTGGAAGCGATGAAGCGCTGTTCAAAGACTTGTCTGGTGTTGCAACAGAAACGATTGTAAAAATCGGGAAAACGGCGTTTCGCGAAGCGTCACTGTTTACACACAAAGGCCTTTCTGGTCCGGCCATTTTACAGATTTCATCGTACTGGAAAAACGGCTCACCTATTTCGGTGGATTTTCTGCCAACGCGAACGGGTGAATGGTTTTTGGCAAACAAACGGAATAAGCCAAAGACGAAGTTCAATGCGCTTTTGTCCTCGGCTCTTCCTGAGCGTTTGGCGGAAACGCTTTCAGACAAATTGGGGCTCTCAGGACCTATTGGGGATTTGGGAGACAAGGCATTGGCGGCGGCAGAGTTTGCTATGCAAAACTGGCAGTTCAACCCCCGTGGCACAGAAGGCTTTGCCAAAGCTGAAGTCACGGTTGGCGGTGTGAGCACCGATGAATTGTCCTCCAAAACGATGGAAAGCAAAAAAGTTGCTGGGCTGTATTTTATCGGAGAATGTGTTGATGTGACGGGCTGGCTGGGTGGTTACAATTTTCAATGGGCTTGGGCCAGCGGTGTGGCCGCTGGTGAAGTGGCGTAGGCAGGAGAGCAACAATGGCGCGCAAACGCATGGTCATGGAATTGGGTATGGGAACCGACCTGCAAGGGGAGGATTATACCAAAGCCGCTTGTCGCGCTTTGCACAATGCACTGCGTCAGAATTCATTGACAGTTGCTGA
>CALHHQ010000166.1 GCA_938030645.1 uncultured Rhizobiaceae group bacterium | reverse complement strand
TGGAGGAAGAAGTTTTCTCAGCTGATGCCGTAATTGGTGCTGTCCTGATCCCCGGAGCCGCTGCTCCAAAACTCGTCACACGCGAAATGTTGTCTGGCATGAAACCGGGCGCCGTGTTGTGCGATGTGGCGATTGACCAAGGCGGGTGTTTTGAAACCTCAAAAGCAACCACCCACGCAGAGCCAACCTATGATGTGGACGGCATCGTGCATTACTGCGTGGCAAATATGCCAGGTGCTGTGCCCCTTACCTCGTCGCATGCCTTAAACAACGCCACTTTGCCATTTGGCTTGGCTTTGGCCAACAACGGCACTGACGCATTGTTGAACGACACGAACCTGCTGAACGGCTTAAACGTGCACAAAGGTAAAGTCACCAACGCGCCCGTTGCCGAAGCTTTGGGAATGGAAATGGTCGATCCAAAAGAGGCGCTTAAAGCCTAATCAGGAACCGGATCATGCCCGTGGTCGCCGCCGAGGCGTTTCCACGGGTTGCACCGCGCAATGCGTTTTGCACCCAACCAACATCCGCGCAAAAGCCCGTGGCGGGCAATCGCTTCGTATGTGTATTCTGAACACGTGGGCAAATACCGACACGTATTGCCCACAAAGCCTGACAATGTGAGTTGATAAAACCGCACTGCCGCTGTGCCAAACAGCCGCGCAGGCGTTCGCGGCCACGGGCCGGCATAGTTTCTTGTGTAGGTTTTCTTTTCAGGCAACAGATTTCTCTGCAGCCAGTGCTTTTTCAAAAGCATCGACCACTGCATCAAAAGGCAGCATGGTCGATGCGTGACGGGCGCGATATTCCCGAACAGGCTCAAGAAACTTCAACTCTTCAAATTTGCCAGTGGGTGCAGAGCCATTTTCTTTCAACATGGCCAACATTTGTGTTCTCACAAGCTTGAGTTCCTCAAGTGAACAGCCGATCACGTGTTGGGCCAATATCCCAGCAGATGCCTGCCCCAAAGCACACGCTTTCACATCTTGGGCATAGTCACTCACCAAATTATTTTCAATTTTTAGATCCACGCTAACCGTAGAACCGCAGAGTTTGGAATGCGCCTTGGCTTGCCCATCAGGATCGTCGAGATGGCCAATTCGGCCAATATTACCAGCAAAATCAAGGATTTTGGCGTTGTAAACTGAATCGATCGTCATGCTCGTGTGTTCCTGTAAGATGCAGATCAGCCTGCAAAAGGCCCTGCGTCATTAAATGTCGAGATTATCACTTGGCAGTGACCGCTCTCCCCCTATATTATAACTTGTCGGCAGGATTACAAACGCCCAAACAGCGCACCTAAAGACGAAACTGGTCACCGTGCCTTACAGGCCTCGGAACCTCTTTCAAGCCATGAGACATTGATAGAAATATCAAACGGCTTGGTTGGTTCATCGGTTTTAGAAACCTGACTAACCTGAACTGGAATGCCCTCATGGACCAAATCGTTGACAAAGACAGCGTGGAATTGGAATCCAACATCGAGAAAACATCTATCGAACGCCCTTCGCAAGAAGAGGTGGAGGCAGCCGTTCGCACACTTTTGCTTTGGACTGGAGACGATGAAAAACGCGAGGGATTGATTGATACGCCAACTCGCGTGGCGAAGGCTTATCGCGAAATGTTCAGCGGTTATGACGCCGATCCAAAGGAAGTTCTTGGCCGCACCTTTGAAGAAGTCTCAGGCTATGACGATATGGTCGTGGTGCGTGATATTCAGTTCTTTTCCCACTGCGAACATCATATGGTGCCAATCATCGGCACAGCGCATGTGGGCTATCTGCCAGATGGAAAAGTGCTGGGCTTGTCTAAAATTGCCCGTGTGGTCGATATTTTCGCTCACCGTCTGCAAACGCAAGAAAGCATGACGTCCCAAATCGCGCACACCATTCAAGATTGCCTTGAGCCACGCGGCGTCGCGGTGCTCATTGAAGCGGAACATATGTGCATGGCCATGCGCGGCATTCGCAAACAAGGATCAACAACTTTGACCACCACATTCACAGGTGCGTTTAAAGACGATCCACAAGAGCAAATGCATTTCATGTCACTTGTTAAAAAATAGCTGTAAACATCGTGTCTGAATCAACAATATCAAAAGCGGAACTGGAAACAGGATCTGTCTTCATGCCTCGTTATGACGACAAAGGGCTCATTACGGCCGTTGTCACCGAAGCTGACACCGGCCTGCCCTTGATGGTTGCCTATATGAACGCGCAGGCGGTCAAACTCTCACTTGAAACGGGCGAAGCACACTTTTGGAGCCGCTCTCGAAACGAGATTTGGCACAAGGGTGCAACATCGGGCAACACCCTTGAAATTGTTGAGATACGAACGGACTGTGACCAAGACTGTCTTTGGGTATCTGCACATACCAAAGGGCATGGCGCAGCTTGTCATACGGGCAGAAAGTCCTGTTTCTATCGCTCAGTGGTGTCTAAAAACGGTGAGATTAGTCTTCAGATGAACGAAGACCAACCACTATTCGACCCCAAGGACGTTTATAAATAAATCCGCAATTCATAAGCTGGTTACAGTTTTGGCATATGCTGCTCACAAATGTGGACGGACTTTATCATGACGCGGGACGACGAAACGCCCCTTTCCCCTCTTCTGGCCCCTGGCCATGAGATGACGGAACCAAGCCGAGGTATCGCCTTAGCATTGGGCGGCGGAGTCGCGCGCGGTTGGGCGCATATTGGTGTTCTGCGTGCCATTGATGAAGCTGGCATAGACATCAAAATGATTGCAGGTACATCTATCGGCGCTTTGGTTGGTGGATGCTATTTGGCGGGCAAGCTTGATGAGTTACAGGAGTTTGCACTTAGTCTCACACCAAGACGGATGGTCGGATTTCTTGATATCAGCCTGGGTGGTTCAGGACTGATATCCGGTGGCAAGTTGGCCAAACGAATGGCTGAGCATCTTGGTGAAACCCGTATAGAAAATCTGCCAAAACCATTGGTTTGCGTCGCAACCGAAATAAACACCGGTCATGAAATCTGGCTCACCAAAGGCCCTATGATCGATGCCATTCGCGCGTCCTACGCATTGCCTGGCATTTTTGAACCCGTAAAAATTGGCAAGAGGCTGCTGGTCGATGGCGCTTTGGTAAACCCTGTGCCCGTGCCAGTTTGCAGAGCTTTCGAAGCTGATGCAGTCGTCGCCGTCAATTTATCATCAGATGTTTTTGGTCGCGGCACGATCGTTCGTGATGCAGGTGTCGACGATGACGACATAACAGATGAAGAACCGGTGGTGAAAACCAACTCTCGTGGGTTCGGCGAGTCAGCTCTTCTCAGGCTTGGTAAGGCGCTCGGCGTAACAGGCATTATGGTTGAATCGTTCAACATCATTCAGGATCGTATCGCTCGATCAAGACTTGCGGGTGACCCGCCTGATATGTCGATCAGCCCAAAAGTTGGGGACATTGGATTGGCGGAATTCCACCGTGCAGATGAAGCAATTGAACTGGGATACAAAGCTGCCAAGTTGGAAATTCACCGTTTAGAACAGCTGGCACAACCCGCAATCAGCTAGCATCGCTTTTGACTGGATCAAACCAACCGAAAGCCAGCCAACCAAACAGAAAGCCGCCCATATGCGCTTCCCATGCAATGGAGGCATCTTCGCCCATGATTGGCAAAACACCAGATCCAAACAACCAGTTAAACGCGAACCATATACCCACAAACAAAAGCACTTGGCGGTTCGACAACGATTGAATCAACGTCAGAGCGGGAGCTGAACTCGCGGAACTCATTGAGCGACCTGGCACAAATGCAAACCGAATGGCTGCTCCCATGCAAGCGGACACCGCGCCAGAAGCACCAATCACTGGCACAGCGCTTTGGGAATGGAATATGTAATGGGCTGCAGCTCCAGCCACGGCCGCCAGCATGAAAAAAACTAGGAACCGAACGGGTGGAAAGCGCCGAGCAACGGCAGAACCAAAGGCTGCGAGCCATACACAGTTGATTGCTAAATGGGTCCAATCACCATGCAAAAAACTGTGTGTGATCGGACTCCAAAACCGTGCATTGGGAACTGGCAGTTCTGCAACGTTGTAAGTGTAAGCCAGCGGAATGAATGAGAACATTTCATAGATTGGAACCAAATTCCGTTCACCTATGACCCAGACCACAAGCGCATGGGTCGCAACCAATACAGCAATCAACAAAACGATGATCGTTGGCATGTTGAATATTGGCGGGTTTGGTTCGGGTTCAACCTCATTCA
>CALHHQ010000165.1 GCA_938030645.1 uncultured Rhizobiaceae group bacterium | reverse complement strand
AGCCAGTCAGACAGCAAAAACGGACCGCAAATCAGTCCAATAGATTACCGAAATGTAAACACGCGTGGTTAACCAATCCTTTCATTTCCTAGAACTGCTGTTCAATCACCAATAATTTTGGTTCACGAATTGAGACAGATGGGTTAGGCATTCAAAATGTCGGAAAATCATAGCAACTTCTCTATCAAATCTGCCCTCCGTACCCTCAACACTGAGGCTGCAGGATTGGCAGCATTGGGCGCGGCATTTGAAAATGGCTTGTCTCAAGAATTTTCAAAGGCGGTTGAAATCATCTTGAAAATTCAGGGCCGCGTAATTGTAACTGGCGTTGGAAAAAGCGGACATATTGCAACCAAAGTTGCTGCGACTTTGGCATCCACAGGAACGCCAGCATTTTTCGTCCATTCAACAGAAGCCAACCATGGTGATTTGGGAATGATTGCACGTGACGATGCGATCATCGCGTTTTCCTGGTCAGGCGAGACCACAGAACTGCGCGGTACAATCGATTATTCCAAACGCTTTAACATTCCTTTGATTGCTGTCACTGCAGGCAACGAATCCACTTTGGGCCGTCATGCAGATGTTTTGTTGGCTCTGCCTAAAGAGAAAGAGGCATGCCCTCACAATCTGGCTCCAACCACATCTGCGATTATGCAAATGGCTTTAGGCGATGCTTTGGCTGTTGCTTTGCTGGAAGGTCGCAAGTTCACGGCTGACAACTTTGGCGTCTTCCACCCCGGTGGCAAGTTGGGTGCGCAACTCAGCCATGTTAAAGATGTGATGCACACGGGTGATGAAATACCGTTGGTGGACACTGGCACATTGATGACCGAAGCCATTATGCAAATTTCGCAACGTGGTTTTGGATGTGTAGGCGTTGTTCGCGATGACAACTTAATTGGGATTATCACCGACGGTGACCTGCGCCGTCACCTCTCCACATCGCTGTTGGGAGAAAAGGTAGATGATGTCATGACTGCCAACCCACAAACAATTCAGCCCGATATGTTGGCGGCATCAGCTTTGGATATTCTCAACAAACGCGCGATCACCACTTTAATGGTCACCGAAGATGATAAACCCGTGGGCATTGTTCATCTGCATGACTTGCTTCGAATTGGTGTCGCTTAAACAAGCCGACTAAATGCGTTCGACCACCAACGCACTGTCTTTCACTTCCAATACGCGGACGCGGGTCCCAATTTCAGCATCCGGCCCTAAAACACGCCATGTCGTGTCGCCTAGTTTGACCCGTCCTGCTCCATCAACGATCGGTTCTTGAAGCGTTGCTTCGCTTCCAATCCAACGATTTAGAGGCAAATTTAGTTCTGTGGGTTCGGTGGCAGCGCGACTTGTGGGAAAAACTTTCCGTCCCACAAAAACCATCACAAAGGACAGGATTGCGAACGCAACCAATTGCGCTTGCCATGGCCACCACGCCACATCGGCAAAACCAGTTAAAGTCAGCGTTCCGATGATAAGAGCGGCGATACCGAACCAAACTAGGAATGCGGCAGGTATGACAACCTCACCAATGAGGAGAACAAGACCCGCAACGAACCAAAACCACGGGCCAATTTCTGCGAGAGCTTGTTGTATCATGCGCTTCCTCCTGGCGATCTATTGGTAGGCACACTGCGTTTTGCGCGCGCAGGTGCTTTCTTTGCATCACTGTCGTCACCAAATACATCTTTGGCAATTTCACCAATACCGGCCAATGAACCGATGAGTGATGTTGCCTCCATGGGCATCATAATAACCTTCTGGTTCGGCGCAGCGCCAATAGTCTTCATCGCATCGGTGTATTTTTGCGCTACGAAGTAGTTGATGGCTTGGCTGTTTCCGCTGCCGATAGCATCCGACACAACTTTCGTTGCTTCAGCTTCAGCTTGCGCTTCTCTTTCACGAGCCTCTGCTTCACGAAATGCTGCCTCTTTCATACCTTCAGCTTCCAGAATCTGAGATTGCTTCTGCCCTTCCGCCAAAAGAATTGCGGCCTGACGTTCCCCTTCAGCTTCCAAAATAGATGCGCGTTTCAGACGTTCCGCTTTCATCTGACGTCCCATCGCTTCCACAAGGTCAGTCGGCGGATTGATATCTTTGATCTCAATACGAGTCATTTTGATGCCCCATGGAGCAACGGCATCATCCACCACATGCAATATTCGTGTGTTGATCTCATCGCGCTTGGATAGCAATTCGTCCAAAGTCATGGACCCCATCACCGTCCGCAGGTTGGTCATGGTGATGTTCAAAATAGCATTGTTCAGGCCGCTGACTTCGTATGCAGCCTTGGGTGCATCCAAAACCTGAAAAAATGTGACGCCATCCACGCTACATGTGGCGTTGTCTTTGGTGATCACTTCTTGGGTTGGAACATCCAAAACTTGTTCCATCATGTTCATTTTAGAACCGATTCGCTCGATGAACGGCCACAACAAATTTAAGCCCGGTGTAAGTGTACGGTCAAAACGACCAAGTCTTTCAACTGTATAATTAAATCCTTGAGGAACAATTTTAATCATCGACAATAACGTGATGATTAATAAGAGGCCTAAACCAAGTACTGCAATGTCTGCGATGCCTAACAACATATATTTCCCTTCCTAATTTGCCTTTAGATGGGAATTATTTCTGAAAATTCAATTGAAATACGCAAAACACAGTCGTTTTTCAGCGAGTTACACCCAACCTTGCAACTCACGGTTAACAATTGCTTCTATCACATCCATGCCTTCGGCGCTGTCGTTAAGGCAAGGGATATGGCTAAAATGCTCTCCACCATTATCTTCAAACTCTTCACGCACCTCACCATCAATCTCTTCCAATGTCTCAAGGCAATCTGAAGAAAAGCCGGGATTAATAACGCAAACGCGTTTGACCCCTTCTTTAGCGAGGCGTTCAACGGTCTTATCCGTATAAGGCTGCAACCATTCTTCCGGTC
The DNA here is from genome assembly GCA_938030645.1 of uncultured Rhizobiaceae group bacterium. Lineage (GTDB taxonomy): Bacteria > Pseudomonadota > Alphaproteobacteria > Rhizobiales > Rhizobiaceae > Pseudahrensia. Next base: position 7,956 of record CALHHQ010000165.1, on the reverse strand, counting down.
CAAAGCGGGACTGGAACGTGGACAACAAGAAGCCGTCTTTCCAGCCCATTTTTTCATTCAGCAGTCGCGACGTTTTCAAACAATGGCAGTGATAGGGATCACCCTTTTCAAAGTAGCTCTTCGGAATGCCATGATACGAAGCAATGATATGCTCTGGTTCGAAATCCAATCCCTCAAGATGCTTGGTAATCGAACGTGCAAGTGCATCAATGTAGGCTGGATCATCATGATAGGCAGGCGCGGTCCGAACAGCTGGCATCCAGCGCATTTTCATCAATGACTCAAAGACTTTGTCATTCACAGTGGCCGTCGTTGCTGCACAATATTGTGGATAGAGCGGCACAACCAAAATGCGTTCACAACCAGCCTCCTGCAATGCATTCACGCGGCTTTCGATAGATGGATTGCCATAGCGCATACACCAATCCACAACGAAGCGGTCATCGCTGCCAAACCGTTCAAACAACTGATCGGACTGAGACCGTGTAAAGGTGCGCAGCGGAGACTCGTCCTTTTCTTTGTTCCAAATGGATGCGTACAACTCACCAACCTTTTTCGGGCGTGTGTTGAGAATGATCCCGTTCAGCAAAGGCCACCAGATCAATCGCGATGTCTCGATCACGCGCTTATCAGACAGAAACTCTTTCAAGTATCGACGCATACTTGCTTTGTCATGACCATCTGGCGTGCCAAGATTGACCAGTAAGATTCCTATTTTTCCAAAGTTAACGGCTGGGTGGTCAGCCGGAAAACTTTTGGCCGATACATCGCGCTCAAAAGCCGTTTTGTTTGGAATGACACCCATAGAAAGTTCCAGTCGAATACTCACCAAAATCTGTGAATTGGAGATACAGCAGCATGGCGGTAAAACGCAACACGCAAGACTGTTACCAACTGCCACGGCATCACAGTGCACAGCCAATACTGATCCACAAAACCCACTACCAGAAAATAAATTTCCAGTTTGCTCGTGACGATCTGCAACGAAGGTGCAAAGCTACTTCCATCAGGTGGCTTGTCGAAATCCGTTTCATACCAATGGAGATGAATATGAACAAAATGGTAAAAACAATTGGTGCCCTTGTCTTAGGCACAACGCTGGGATTCAGCACCCTCACCTCCGCATTGGCCGAGAAAATCAATGTCAGCTTTATCGTGGCAAGTGATATGGACACGATGTCCGGCAAAGATCGCGGTGGTGTGGCCCGCCTTGCAGCCGTGGTGAAAGCCGAGCGTGCAAAGGGCGGTAATTCTGTATTCGTTTATCCTGGCGATTTGCTCTCTCCGTCAATCCTTGCAGGGTTCGACAAGGGCGCACACATGATTGAACTTCTCAACATGACGCCACCGGACATTTTAGTGCCTGGGAACCATGAGTACGACTTTGGGCCAGAGGTGTTCCTAAAGCGTATGAACGAAGGCAAGTTCGCCAAACTCGCCACCAATACACGCTATAAAGACGGCTCAAAAATTCCCGGTTTTGAAGACACGAAGATGATGACTTTTGGGGATGTGAAAGTCGGCTTCATGGGTCTCACCACAGAAGATACACCGGATATCTCCAGCCCCGGCAACATCATGTTTGCCAGCAATTTAGATACCGCCCGTAAGACGGGTGACACATTGCGCGAACAAGGCGCTGACATGGTGGTGGCTGTTGTGCACACGGCGCAGCGTATGGATTTCGACCTTCTTTACCGTGCAGGAGTTGATGTGGTTCTGTCGGGCCACGACCACAACCTGCATGTGTTTTACGATGGTCGCCGCGCGTTGGTGGAATCGAAAGAAGAAGCTGAATACGTCACCATCATGGATGTGGAATTTGACGTGGGTGAAAGCCGAGGCAAACGCCGCGTGCGTTGGTGGCCGAACTTTCGTATTATCGACACCGCAACGGTAACTGCAGACCCTGAAGTGGCGGCAAAAGTTGCTGGATACGAAGCAACGCTTTCCAAAGAACTTGATGTGAACATCGGCAAAACCGAAGTGGAATTCGACACAAGACGGGCAAGTGTGCGCGCAAGCGAAAACGCGTTTGGCAACCTAGTGGCGGACGCCATGCGAGCAGCCGTTGATGCGGACATTGGCTTCACCAATGGTGGCGGTATTCGAGGCAACACCGTCTATGATGCCGGCCATACAGTTACCCGTCGCGATATATTGACCGAGCTGCCATTTGGAAATGGCACAGTAAAACTCGCACTTTCCGGCAAAGACGTTTTGGCCGCTCTAGAGCACGGCTATCGCGGCGTTCCTGAACCTGAGGGCTCGTTCCTGCATGTGTCGAATCTCAAAGTCACAATCGACACATCGAAACCAGCAGGCAGCCGGATTTCCGATGTCATGGTAGGTGGAGAGGCACTCGATTTGGCCAAGACATATACGGTTGCAACCAATGATTTCATGGGACGTGGCGGTGATGGCTATAAAATGCTGCGAAACGGCAAGTCGTTGATCAATGCGGATTCAGCTAAACTTATGGCCAATGATGTCATGGCCCATGTGCGGAATCTTCAAACCGTGAAGTCAGGAGTTGATGGTCGCTTAACCATCAAATAGCGCAAGATTTCATCTGCAGTTTAGAAAGCCGTTCCAGAAATGGAGCGGCTTTTTTGTGTTCACTAAGCGTCGTAGTCACGTTCGTCTGATATCACTTTCCCATCATTGGGAAGTGTGGCAACCAACTCCACTTTACCTCCGAGCTTGGTGAGATCACGCAAGCTTGCCTCAATCGCACTTAAATCAAGTCCCTCACCCGTGACTTGCAATCGCATGGCATCTTGGTCGCCGTTGCGTTCCACAACCAGTCGCGAGCCTGAAATCTCAGCGTGCCTCTTCATAAGGTCTGCGACCTGTTTGGGGTCAACAAACATGCCTTTGATTTTTGTGCGTTGGTCTGCTCGTCCCATCCAACCTTTCAATCGCATGTTGGTGCGACCGCATGGTGACGGCTCATCGATCACAGCAGACAAGTCCCCCGTTCCAAAGCGCAAGAGCGGATAGGTTTGTGAAAAATTGGTGACTACCAACTCACCCACTTCACCATGGGCAACTGGTTCACCCGTTCCCGGACGAACGATTTCCACGATCAGGTCTTCATTGATCACCATACCTTCATTGGCCACACCATCACTTAGGGTTTCATAGGCGATCACGCCAAGATCAGCCGTGGCGTAACACTGCATCACCTGCACACCGCGTTCAGCATATGCATCCCGCATCGACGGAAACAATGCGCCACCAGACACCAGCGCGCGTTTGATCGACGATAGGTCTTTGTCCATCTCGTCAGCTTTATCCAAAATCACTTTCAGATAGTCAGGCGTGCCCGCGTAGGCTGAAGGTTTCAATGCGGCTGCAGCATCAACTTGCATCTCTGTGTTGCCAATCCCTGCAGGGAAAACGGTGCAGCCAAGCGCACGAAGGCCTTCATCCAAAATAAAACCACCAGGTGTCATGTGATAGGCCAACGCGTTATGCACAATATCGCCTTTGCGAAACCCAGCTGCGAAGAGAGCCCGCGCTCCAAGCCATGGGTCTGTGCCTGCCCCCTGCGGCTCCCAAATGGGGCCGGGTGACAAAAATATTCGGCTGCCCGCCAGCGCATTTAAATTGGCAAACCCTCCAAACGGCGGATTTTTTTGCTGCGCTTCCATGAGTTGCGGTTTCCGCAATACTGGCAGCGAAGCCAATTTTTCGCGCGATGTGATGTTAAGATCATACCCTTCTAGATGATCCGCCAATCCAGAAGAAATCTTCACGGCCTCCTCTAAATGTTTCGGGAGGTCTTTGAACAACTCGTTTTCACGGGATTCAGCAGAACGGGCTTCTCTATTGTCAAAATACTCAGTCATGAAAATCCTATCTCAAAATTCTGATCCAACGCGCCAAATCCAACAGGCTCATCAACGCACCTGCCAAATATGTAAACGCTGCCGCCTTCAACACACTGCGCGCGCCTTTCAAGTCTTCTTCGTGAAGATAACCACCTTCTTGCAGGATCGGCAAAGCCTTGTTGAAACTCGCATCATATTCCACAGGCAATGTCACCAAATGAACCACAATGCGAATGGCCAAAAGGCCAATTCCGAACGCAACCAACCCAAAAAACGCAGCAGGTGTTCGAGCAAAAACCGCCAAAACGGGAGCAGCGAGAAAGAACACGGAGGCAATTTTGTCCGTAACGGATGCGATACTCACCAGCCATTGGCGCAGACGCAAACCACGTTCATTGTTGAAATGTTGCAGAGCATGGCCAACTTCATGAGCCGCCACAGCCACGCCAGTTAAACTGGCTTTGTTGAAATTGTCCGCAGACAGCCGCACCATTTTATCTTGGGGGTCATAGTGGTCGCCGCGATCAGTCTCTTCAACACCCACATCTGTCAAACCATAATGCTCAATCAGGTGTTTGGCGAGTTCGCCGCCCGTGCCCGGAAAATCGCTCCGCTCACCACCGTGCTTCTTCATTTCCCGTTTGATCCAGTATTGCGGCCAAAACACCGCAACAAGAAAAAGCCCAATACCGACGATACCAGCAACCGCCATACCTAAGCGTGGTCCACGGAAATGCGTGCATGGGGAGCAATAGCTTGTAAAATATTTTCCACTCCACCATCCAATGGGGCTAGATCAATCCAGATTAGCTTTGGCGGCGCTTCGCCCATCGGCCAAAGCTGCACCAACAACTGAAATTCATTTTCCTGACGTTCCAAACGTACTTCTTTTATTTCATCCCACGGCACCGCCTGCGAAGAATAACGGGCATCGAATAGGCCGTCAGGTCGAACGGAAACCACGATTTCATCGCGCATATACCGATAAATCATCGCTGCCGAACAAAAGCTAAAAAACACCGCACCGGCAACCAGTGTAATCCAGTAGGGATGGGAAAATGCCATCAAACGTGAAAACAACCAAACCAAAAAGCTGATAATCAACGTCAAGCCGACAGCTGTCGCGACCGATGTTTGAAATGATGTTTTTGAATAGCGGTACTGGTTTGCCATTGCCGAAATATAGGAGTTAGACGCCCTGTCTGCCAGAAAGAAATGAACGTTCTAGCGAACCGTGAATGAAACGCCTTCGGACGAACGATAACGGTTGGCTCCAATTTTCGTAAATGTCACGCAACTCGTGCCCTTGGCAGGACCACTTGGGAATGTTGTGCAAACTTTGTTGGAACCGGAGTAACGCCAGGTGCCGTTAATCGTGCCCGCTATGCTGCGCGCACTGACGGTACCACTAGAGCGATAGCGCATTTTGATTGAAAATCCGAAACGGCGGGTGCTGATGGTTTTGTTCAACATCGCTTTCGCAATCTGATCGCGATTGAGCGGTTTAGCCTCCGCAGCAGTTGGGATGAAAAACGGCAGGACAAAAGTTGCCGCGGCGAGATTTTTCCACATGTCGACTGATCCTGTGTTCAGAATGATTGGTGCATAAGTTACGGCAGCAAAGACCTATTGGTTTCAGCGCCCATGGGAATGGCACCACACTTGAACAGAAAACTGCGAGACTGAACCTGAAAAATGACTGCTTAAGCCAACCAACGCTTACGACGTTTGTAATGCTTCACATCTTTAAATGATTTGCGGCCTTCACCGCCCACACCAAGATAGAATTCTTTTACATCTTCGTTCTCGCGCAAAGTTTTGCCTTCGCCATCAAGAACCACACGGCCAGATTCCAGAATGTACCCATAGGTCGCATAACGCAGAGCGATGTTCGTGTTTTGCTCAGCCAAAAGAAACGAAACGCCTTCTTTGCTGTTCAGTTCTTGAACAATCTCGAAGATCTCTTCCACCAATTGTGGTGCGAGCCCCATGGAAGGTTCATCGAGCAAAATCATTTCAGGCTTAGACATTAGCGCACGTCCAATCGCGCACATTTGCTGCTCACCGCCTGATGTATAGCCCGCGAGTGAAGTTCTCCGTTCACGGAGGCGTGGGAAATAATTATACACCATCTCAAGATCTTGTTTGATCGCGGCGGCACCATCTTTGCGTGTGAAAGCACCGGTAAGCAGGTTCTCTTCGATAGAAAGATGACCGAAACAGTGACGGCCTTCCATCACCTGAATACATCCGCGTCGCACAAGGTCATTTGGTGATAGAGACTGGATCTCTTCACCCTTGAAAATAATATTGCCCTTGGTCACATCGCCACGCTCTGCACCAAGTAGGTTTGAAATGGCTTTCAAGGTTGTCGTTTTTCCAGCGCCGTTGGCACCTAAAATTGCCACAATACCGCCACGGGGTACAGTAAGCGAAACCCCCTTCAAAACCAAAATCACATGATCATAGATCACCTCGATATTGTTGACTTCGAGAATAGTTTCAGCAGGTTCAATTTCGGTAGCAGTCGACATGGCAACATCTCAAATTGGGTGATCCGTTTTTCGTTACGCTGAACAACGGTAAAATCAGAAAAGTCGGGTGGAAGCGTTGCACTCCCACCCGAGTTATTCGCGGTTTCAGCCTTCCAACTTGTGAAAGACTGAACGCAGCTTTAGCCGCACTCCTGACCTTTCCAAGCAGGCTTGTCAGATGTGTACTTCGCAGCTGCTTCTTCGAGCAAAGGCTTCACCACATCTGTCATGGGTTCGATCAAGTCGGTCGTGCGTTTCCAGTCACTGCCATCCCATTGCTGGATGAAGATAGAACCACCACCTTCGTGGTCAGAACATGATCCTTTGACCGGACCAGTAAAGCCCTCAAGACCCAGTTCTTTCAAACGCGCAGTAGAAAGATCAAAGGCTTCCAGACCATCGCGCATGTCAGCACCGGTGATCAATTTTTTGCCTGATTTTTCCTGAGCCGCTTTGATCGCTTCAGCAACAATTACAGCATTGAACAAGCCACGATTGTAAAGAACATCGCCAACTTTTTCAGGATCAGTCTGGCTTTTGCCAGCATCGACAACCAGTTTCTTCACATCTTGAAGAGCAGGGAAGTCGGCACCAACACCTGAGAAGTTTGCAGCCAAATAGCCTTTGCCTGCCGCACCAACAGGATCAAGGTCGGCATGCGCGCCAGCCCACCAGTTACCGATGAAACGATCCAATGGAAAACGCACTTTCGCAGCTTCTTTAACAGCCGTTGCGTTCATTGCGCCCCAGCCCCACATGATCATCCAATCGGGACGTTCCTTGCGCACGTTGAGCCACTGCGACCCTTGGTTTTGCATGTCTTTACCAGCAACCGGAAATCCGACCCATTCAAAACCAAGCTTTGGCGCTAGTTTGTCCAACAATGGAATCGGCTCACGTCCATAACCAGCATCAAGATAGATGAAACCAATTTTCTTGCCTTTCAGGCCACCATTGGAATCAATATACTTCAAGATTGAAGACATCTGGCTCCAATATCCAGCAGGATATGTGAACGTGTATGGGAAAGATTTACCCACACCGGCGGCTGACAAACCGTAGCCCATGGAAAGAACCGGAATTTTATCGACAGGCGCTTTCGGAATCAGCTGAAGCGTGATGCCAGTTGAAAGCGGATTGTACACCAATGCGCCTTTGCCTTTTGTCGCTTCATAGCACTCAACGCCCTTTTGCGCGTTGTAGCCTGTTTCACATTCTTCCACTTTGATTTTGACACCGCCAATTCCGCCATCACGCTCGTTAAGCATGTTGAGGTAATCAGCAAAGCCATTTGCAAATGGAATACCACCACCGGCAAACGGGCCAGTGCGATAGCTTAGTGATGGAACATAAAGTTCTTCTGCGTGTGCAGTTACGAGCGTCCCAGTTACGGCAATTGCCGTCGCTGCTACGCCCAATACAAGAGATTTAAGTCTCATTGTCTTCCTCCAGTTTGAGGCACCTCCCAGTGCCGGATTGAAACCTGTTCGACAACGAAGACACGTGGTTTCTTTTCGCGCCTTCACCACACGCCGCAAAGCAGCGCGTTAAACCTATCAGCCATATGGGAAAGGCCAATTTCGCAA
>CALHHQ010000164.1 GCA_938030645.1 uncultured Rhizobiaceae group bacterium | reverse complement strand
GGCCCTGACACATTCACAGCAATGGGCTTGCACGAACTCGTTCTTTTGCGCGTTGGCTCGCGTGGCAGCGCTGTGAAGCAAATGCAAGAAGATCTAGGTATTGATGCCGATGGCCGTTTCGGCCCAGGCACCAAAAAGGCTGTTGCCGAATTTCAAACAGCCAATGGTCTTGAAGCCGACGGAATGGCTGGCCCAGTGACACTCGCCAAGATGAATTCTTTCGCCGCAACAATCACGCCGGAAACGATTCAAAAAGCCGAAGTTCAGGCTGATGAAGACCATTTCGAAAGCGAACCACTTCCGGAAATCAAAGGCGTTGAAGCGGTGAAAAGTTCAGCTGCTGAACCCGCTCCAAAGAAATCTGTTTGGAGCAAAGTTAAAGGTTGGTTCTCGTAAACTGACGTTTAGAAACAAAGCTTGAATTCGCGGCCCCGCTCAGATCATCTGTCGGGGCCGTATTTGTTTAAGCCCACATCTTTACAGGATTTGCTCCATGCCCATCAAAAACCGATTTGCAGAACTACATTCTGAAATTGTTGAATGGCGACATGATTTCCACGCCCATCCTGAGCTCTTATATGAAGTTCATCGCACGGCGGCTCGTGTGGCGGAACTGCTCCGCGCATTTGGTTGTGACGAAGTTGTCGAAGGTATTGGCCGCACGGGTGTGGTCGGGGTCATAAAGGGTCAACAAACCAGCAGCGGCAAAACAATCGGCCTTCGCGCCGACATGGACGCATTGCCAATTTTTGAAACGACAGGCCTCGACTACGCATCCACCACCGAAGGCATGATGCATGCTTGCGGACACGACGGGCACACCTCCATGTTGTTGGGCGCAGCAAAATATCTGTGCGAGACGCGCAATTTCAACGGCACAGCTGTCGTGATTTTTCAACCTGCGGAGGAAGGTGGCGCAGGCGGCCTTGCCATGTGCAAAGATGGTTTGATGGACCGTTTTGGCATTCAAGAAGTGTACGGCATGCACAATGCACCAGGAATTCCTGTTGGTCATTTTGCTATACGTCCCGGCGCTTTGTTGGCCTCATCCGATGAGTTTGACATCACAGTGACGGGCAAAGGTGGCCATGCTGCCGAGCCCCACGCTGCGATTGATACAACTCTCGTTGCGGCCCATATCGTGGTGGCTTTGCAATCCGTTGTCGCACGCAATGTGGACCCGTTGCAGCGTGTTGTATTGACGGTCGGCACCTTTGAAACCGACAGCGCTGCCAGCAATGTGATTGCCCACACTGTACGTATGCAGGGCACGGTGCGCACATTGGATTCCAACAATCGACAATTTGCAGAGACCCGCATTCGCGCAATTGTTGAAAACACGGCCAAAGCTTTCGGCGCAACAGCCGACATAAAGTGGGATAGCGGCTATCCAGTGACCATGAACACGCCCGAACACACTGTCTATGCCGCCAATGTGGCGCGCACAATTTCAGCTGATGTGAATGACACTGTGGACCCAATCATGCCGGCAGAGGATTTCAGCTACATGTTAGAGGAACGCCCGGGCGCTTATATTTTCCTTGGCAATGGCGACAGCGCCCAATGCCACCACCCTGCATACAATTTCGACGACGACGCCATTCCGTTCGGTGCAAGTTGGTATTCAGGAATGGTGGAAGCGCGTATGCCCAGCGATTGAGCGCCGCAGTTAGATCATCCAAAGCACAATGCAAGCACCAAGCGCACCGACAGTGAGTGAATAAGCGATGATTGATAAATTGTTGCTTGAAATAGGTTCAGCCGAGCTGGAATTGAGCCTCTTCAGAGTTTCTTGTGCGTTTCTCAAAGCTGAAACAAACAGCATGACGGCAATCAAAACAAAAATCGTTGCCGCCGACTTGGCAACCCAAGTGGGTTCCATTGCGCCAAAAACCGCTTGCATGCCGACAGCCAAGCCTAAACTACCAAGGCCAGTCCCCATCCAGCTGGAGAATGTTCGTTCGCTGGCCAACAGGGTTCGGTCTTCAGCCCACTTTGTTCTCTCATGGGCCAAGTCGTTATTGTCATCGTCTTTGTTGGTCATACAGTTACCCAATCGAAAAACCGAACACTAACCGAACGGAACAAGCATTCAAACGACCAAGTCATGCTCGCGTAATACGCCCGGAAAAACAACCTTGAGCCGCGTTATGTGCATCGATGTGCTCCACCGCATCGTTCTGAAAAAATTGTTCTATCGACGTTTGGATATCGTCACCCTTGGCCACAACCGCATCAACCATCATGCCGGCCTGGTCAAAAGCACGCAGTGAAATCTGTCGGTTGTACATAACGGGCGGCACAGTGTTTTCGGCATGATATGCCTCTTCTGCCCCTTCGCGCACAAAGATCGCGTGAGTCGCTTTGTAAGGAGAATCCTTTTGCATACTGGTATGGTTGAGAAGCAGCAACGTTTCGCCAATTTCAGCATCCCGCATTTCTATGCGATCTGGAAACCCCGGGCTTTCGTCACACACATAGCGCTTAACGCCGTGGGTCTTTAACGCTTCATCGGACAACCCATAGAGATGACGAAAAGGGTCGGCGGACAATCCTTTGATTACAAAACTCATGTTAAAGGTCTCGATGTGGTTGAAGGTGAGGTAAGGTTAAGCCCGTCTCAATCACCAATCCACCCGATACTTGCGATAGTTTTGACAGCTTTAGAACCCGAGATTCAATCTCACGGCATGTTCATTCTCCCCACTCGTGGGGGAGATGCCTAAGCGTAGCGAAGGTAGAGGGGGGGGTTAAACAAATATATTGCGCCTAAGGCGCGTCTCCTACTCCGCTATCCTCAACCCCAAAAATGTCAAAAGAGACGGAGTCTATGCCAAGGAGAAATAATTACCGAAACAGACCTCGGTCAATCTCACGGATACGACGCTCAAGGTCAGCTCGTGAAACACACTTGTTCAAATAGTCCTGCTCGCGCTCAAACCGCGAACGAACTGCAGGGAAAAGTGATTTAAAAATTCCGTTTCGCATATCGCATTCCTTCGATCATCTGTCTGTGCACATAAGATAAGAGCGAAGCCCCACGGCAACAATTGCAAATTCATTGAGTTAGGTTTGTGCAGAGCGCATGGGTGTTGTTTTATCACCCAATGTCATTGCCGCCGCAGCCACTGGCCGACAGGCAATTGCAATGCAAATGCCGAGAGGTGCAATCCAGAAAAACACATCGGATACGTATTGGTAAGTTCCATACCTACGTCACTGGATCACCGCTGTAGCGGTGATGACGAACCATAACTTTCTCATCCGCAATCATCAAATCCGACGCCACCTAACGCAGCGCATACAACACGGAACCTTCACAAATCACGACAGCTTTGCGGACAAAGTGACTTCTTCGATCTTGTCGCCATTGAGGCAATGAACGTCATTCAATTGGAAGCGCTCATTTGGACGCTCAATCCTATACAGGCCCTAAATGATGTTTGGAAACGAACAAATGATCGATCTAAGTGCAGATGGTTTGCCTTCTTTACTCTGTAGAATTAGAACAGATGGTGATCCGATTAATGGTGACATATCTTGAAAAACATCCATTTCATTGCCGTAGCAATTTTAATTCTGCCTTTTATGGTCTTGTTAATTTTTCGGAACCCTTCGATACCGCTCATCGATAAGGAGTTGTTTGCAAATAATTCGTGTTGGAATTTCTCCATATCTAAGCGAGACTTCTGCTTACCGAAAAATCGAGTTCAGCTTGAAAGTGGAGGACCACATGCCCAGTCTTTGAGATTTTATACAAAAAAATCTGACGGGCTTGGTTATGTTCGAATTACCATTACTGATGAAGTTGCTTTGAGAGGCGTGCCAGTTTCAAAAACATATCCAGAGTGGGTTATTGGAAATCTAATAAACGGCAAGTCTGATGATGTTAGTCAGGCCTTGATGAATTTGAAGCATTTCACTTCAGGCGAGGACGTTAACTTCCACGATCTTGATGAAGTGTTTAGACCCGTCAGGAAATCTCAATACGAACCAAGTTCTTATTTCAGTGTTGTTGATAATCGTATTTTTGAATACGTTGAATTTTTCAAGCGCACCGGTGTTTACAAGCAATCTATAAGATATTTTTCAAACATCAAAAACAGCAATTTTACCATCAAAATACAATTTTTGAGCAATTTTGATTCTGTGAATGAATCGTTTTCTGTTGTAAGATCAATAAACGAAGAGTTTTTATCAATTCTAAAATAATATTGTATTGTATGTGTATATAAACGGCGCTTCGTTTACATCGAAACCATCGAGGTAATTTTCTATCAAACTTACGAGCCTTATAGAAAGCGGAGGTTGCGTCGCAAATTGGATCTTCGAAAAATACTTCCTCGGTAGAAACGGGCTCCAAGCGTTCATTTCATAGAATCAGAATTCGCCACAAACCCCTCCGCTTCCACCAACGCTCTCAAATCCAGCCCACACTCAAACCCACGCTCCTTCAAATGCCGCGCCAACGCGCCAGTGGCCAAATTCCCCGCTGCGCCCGGCGCATAAGGGCAACCTCCCAAACCACCTATTGCGCTGTCGAAAGTGCGGATGCCTAAGGCCAGTGCTGCGTCCACATTGGCTAGTGCTTGGCCGGATGTGTCGTGGAAGTGGCAGGCGATATTTTCGGCAGGAACGGTTTTCAAAACATGGCGCAACACGCGGTCGACCTGTTCGGGTGACGCTTTGCCGATTGTGTCCGACACCGCGATTTCATCGCAGCCCAATGTCAACAATTTATCGGCCAGTTCGCCCACAGCGTC
>CALHHQ010000163.1 GCA_938030645.1 uncultured Rhizobiaceae group bacterium | reverse complement strand
CCAAATCCTTATGGTGCCGGTGCGAAACCTTTCGGTACAAACTGGACTTTATGACACCGTCACCGGTTTGGTGTTGTTTCATGCAGCATTCCAAACAGGCTTCTGCACACTCTTCATGCGAAACTTCATTCGCGCTCTGCCCTTTGAACTGATTGAATCTGCCCGAATTGAGGGCGTTGGTGAGTTCAAGATTTTTTGGCACCTCGTTTTGCCGCTTGTGCGCCCTGCACTCGCAGCTCTTGCAGTGTTGATTTTCACGTTTGTCTGGAATGATTTCTTCTGGGCGACGGTTTTGACCAAAACCGATGCTTCCCTGCCCATTACCGCAGGTGTGCGGGCGTTGAACGGTCAGTTCGTGAGCCAGTGGCATTTGGTTTCAGCGGCATCTCTGCTGGCAGCGGTGCCTCCGGTTCTAATGTTCTTCTTGATGCAAAAGCACTTCATCGCCGGCCTGACGCTCGGCGCGACGAAGGGATAAATTTAGTTGACTGCAATATCTACCCACCGCATCGATTCCGATGCGGCAACCATTCTTTTTGCTTGGACTGAAGGCGTTCCCGAAGTCATTTATTTTGGCTCCAATCTGCCTGATGATTTGGATGTTGAAACATTTGCATTGTCACATACCCGTCCTCAGGGCTTTGCCACGATGGATGAGTACGCACCGATTTCGATGCAACCTGAAATCTCACGTGGATTTATGGGGCACCCAGGCCTGATCGCGCACAGGTCTGGATCAGACAAAGCTGGCTGGGCGGGATTGTTCACATTTTCCAGCCGAACAGATACCGAAAATGGTGTCATATTCAAATGTTATGATGCCCACCGCGGATTGATTTTGGAAATCCACAGCAACTTGTGTCCGCATTCTTCGGTTGCTGTTTTTAAATCGAAGCTCACCAACGACAGTGATGCAGACTGTATCGTCGATTGGATGAGTGCGCCGGTTATGCCAGTGCCACAATCTCTGTCAGAATATTTGCACTTCCACGGACGCTGGTGTGCAGAGTTCACGATTGATCGCAGAACCGTTCCGATGGGAATGGTGAAAGCTGAAAACCGACGCGGTCGCACGAGTCATGAAGCGTTTCCCGGCACGATTATGCTCACTCCAACAACCGACGAAGTGTCTGGGCAGTGTCTTGGGGTGCATTTGGGTTGGAGCGGGAACCACCGCATGGTGATGGAACGTCTCACAACGGGTGAGTGCCAATTGCAAATGGGCGTGTTGCATTTTTCTCGCGAAGGTATCGTGCCTGTTGGGAAATCGATTTCCACGCCAGAAATCTATGTGTCCCAATCGGATCATGGCTTAAACGATATGAGCCAGAAGTTTCATGAGTATGTGCGCCACAACATTCTGAAATTTCCTGATCCTGAAAAACCTCGTCCAGTGACAGTCAACACATGGGAAGCGCTCTATTTTGATCATGATATTGATCGTCTGAAAGCACTGGCCGACTCTGCTCAAGAAGTTGGCGCTGAACGCTACGTGCTTGATGATGGATGGTTCCGTGGCCGCAATGACGACACGACCTCTTTGGGGGACTGGTTCCCAGACGAAAAAAAATATCCCAACGGGCTGCATCCGATTGTGGATTATGTGATCGATGAAAAGGAGATGGAGTTTGGCCTTTGGGTGGAACCAGAAATGGTCAATCCAGATTCTGATCTTTACCGCGAACATCCTGATTGGGTTTTGCGACTGGACCCCTACCCCCGCATGACAGGTCGGAACCAACTGGTGCTCGACCTCACCAATACGGACGTAAGCGATTATCTGTTCGACCGCCTTGGCAGTTTGTTGTCAGAATATCGTATTTCCTATTTCAAATGGGACATGAACCGAGATCTGGTTCTTCCAGGTGACCGTTCAGGCAATGCTGCAGTACACCGCCAGACCACAGAACTGTACAAATTGATTGATCGTTTGCGCGCTGCCTTTCCACATGTGGAAATTGAAAGCTGTGCATCTGGTGGTGGACGTATCGACTATGAAATTCTGAAACGCACCCATCGTTTTTGGACATCAGATTCTAATGATGCAGTGGAACGGACGCGCATTCAAAGCGGGTTTTCCTATTTCCTACCGCCCGAAGTTATGGGCGCACATGTGGGGCCAGCTTGGTGTCACACATCAGGACGCGGTTTTCATCCAAATTTCCGCGCGCTGGTAAGTAGCTACGGACATATGGGTCTGGAACTGGACCTTACGAAAATCGACAAAGATGATATGGCCGTGTTCAAAGACGCTGTGGAGCGTTACAAACAAGATCGTCATCTCTGGCATGGTGGGAACTTCCACCGCATCCTAACAGTAGATTCAGATCTTCTTGGTGCAGCAACGGTGAGTAAAGACAAAACATCCGCACGAGTTGTGATGATGCAAATTGATCGTCCTCGTTCTGTGGTTCCACCTAATATTGCCATTCCCGGTCTTGATCCGGAAAGGTCGTACAAAGTGACTCTGCAAACGCCGCCCGATATCGCTAAACGGGCAAGCCGTGTCTTTCAGAATCCTTTGATGGAAGATGGATTCACACTTCCTGGTGCAGTACTTGGAACAGTGGGCGTTCAACTGCCAGTCATGTATGCTCAAACAGGCGTAGCGCTCTCATTGGAGGCTGAATAGTGTCGAACGGCGTTCTCATCGGGTTGGATTGGGGCACGACAAATGTTCGTGCAGCCCTTTTGGATGCGCACGGGAACGCAATTGATGAACGCCGTGGCGAAAGTGGCGTGGGGCAATTTAACCAGAAAGATTTCGAACGGAACTTTGATGCGTTGACGCAAGACTGGCCGCAAGTGCCAGCCATTGCTGCAGGAATGGTTGGCAGCAGGCAAGGCTGGGTTGAAGCGGAATATCTTTCCGTACCTTGCGATACTGAGGTGCTTTCAAACTCCTTGATCTCATTTAAATACGGCGAACGTGACATCACAATTGTTCCCGGTCTAAAACTCGAGAATGGCGCACGCTATGATGTGATGCGCGGTGAAGAAACCCAATTGGCGGGCTTTCTTGCAGCTCATGAAAATTTTACAGGAACAATCATCATGCCGGGCACCCACAGCAAATGGGTTACCCTCAAAAGTGGCCGTATCGTCGATTTTCAAACCTATATGACGGGGGAATTTTTTGATGCCGTAAGCGAACACACGATCTTACGTCATTCCGTTTCCGATCAAACTGGGCCAGACAGTTTCTTTGCTGACAAAGTAAAAATGCTGGCAGCAAATTCAGGATCTATTGAAGGCGAATTGTTCGGCCTTCGCGCACGCCATCTGTTGGAAGAGTGTGATGCTGGGCGATTGCGTCAAGAACTGTCTGCTTTGCTTATCATGGCTGAGTTGCGCGCGGGGCAAACAGACGGTTTTGACTTGAACCAACACGTGGTTCTGGTTGGCACAGAAACTTTGACCGTATTTTATGAAACAGCGCTCAAAGCTATGGGGTGCAGTACACAAAACCATCGGGGAACAACTTTGGTTTGGCCGGCACTTTTCGATCTCGCAGCAAAGGCTAATCTCATTGAAGGACAGATCGCATGAGCAATCTCTTTGAAGGTCACCGTCCTCTCGTAGCTATTCTGCGCGGCTTGAAACCATCAGAAGCGCTCGACATCGGCACAGCCCTTGTGGACGCTGGGTTCGGTATCATCGAAGTGCCTTTGAACTCACCAGACCCGTTGGAAAGCATTGCGCTCTTGGCCAAAGAATTTGGCGACACATGCATCATTGGCGCAGGCACGGTTCTTTCCGCCGAACAAGTTGATGGGGTGATCGATGCCGGTGGGCGTTTGATCGTATCTCCCGATATGAAACCTACAGTTATCAAGCGCACAAGAGAACGCGATGGCTTGTCTTTCCCAGGCGTGTTTAGCCCAACAGAAGCATTTGGCGCGATTGATGCCGGCTGCCATGCCCTCAAATTTTTCCCTGCAAGTCTGCATGGCCCAAATGGCGTGAAAGCCATCAAGGCCGTGTTGCCGCCGCAGATGAATGTTCTCGCTGTTGGGGGAGTCACCGTTCCAACAATCGGAGAATGGTTGGCTGCAGGCACTGATGGTTTCGGCATCGGGTCCAACGTTTACAAAGCGGGATGGGACGCCGAAAAAGTGAGCACCGAAGCAAAAGCATTTGTCGCCGCTTTTGATGTCGCCGTCGTTTAACTTACGGCATATCCAACTTCAGAACTTGCCGTTGTAATCCAATGCCAAAAGCCTCGGGCGAAACTGGTGAACACGTAAAGATCGAAACTCTCTTCACCCGTTCTATGGATTGTCACGCCTATCTCATGGTGATGGCTGATCTGTGAAGTGCCGACTGGAAAGGCAGTGACGTCAAAATCAATCGCGATGCCGCTGGCCAAAACCCATTCCGCTTTGGGGCCTTTGATTTCGATTAAGGCGCGCGCATGAGTGAGACCCGTGACGGCACCGTTTTTAGTTGAAATTTTCGAACGCAGCTTGTCTTCCAAACCTTCCGCTTCTGCATCAATCAACCAACGACCGGGGCCTGTTTGCATGATGGAAATATCTTCGGAAGATGCTGTGTGAGGCGAAGTTGGCGCTTCAAGTTTCGTGACTGCTTTTATCGCTTTTTCAACAGTCGTTGCTGTGTCTGGCCATGCTTGAACCTGCACCAGCGACCCGCACAGATTTTCGCTCAAAAATATTTTTGGGTTTTGGACATCGGCGCCAAACATGCCGGGTTCAGCAACCACATCTAACGGCGACACTCTATCTGGAAAATCAACCATGCATACGCCCTCCATCTGGATCAACCATGTGCGGGTTGATGACTTCTACTGCGACGTGACAATCCCGCACCGGGTTTGTTGCATACATTCTTTCGCCATGGCGCCCGTTACCGCCTTCCAACATTGCAAGCGAAATATAGCATTCCAATTCTGGTGAGAAACAAGTGGATGTGGTGTTCCCTTCGCTGCGACCTGGCTCATCTTTTTGACCTTTTACCAAATGGCTGCCGCCGCGAATGCGTTGACCGTCCGTGCTTTTTATCGCCACGAGTTGCAATCGATCGTCTTCGTGAAACGCATCGCGCTTGGCGAGCGCCGAACCAATAAAGTTTTTCTTCAACGACACCATCCCACCAAGTCCCAAATCGAAAGGGGTGGTTCGGCCATTCAATTCTGGTCCTGCCACATGGCCTTTTTCAATACGCAGCGTAGAGAGAGCCTCCAGACCATAAGGTGCAATTTTGAAACGCTTGCCTGCTTTCATCAAAGCATCCCAGAGTTCTTGTCCCCAACCTGCCCCGCAATAGACTTCATATGCCATTTCCCCAGAGAACGAGAGGCGAGCGATCCAGACAGGAATGTCAGAAATAGTCGCTTGGCGTACGCCCATGAACGGCAATCCATCGTTTGAGACATCGCAGTCTTGAACGCATAACTTCAAAACATTCCGTGCTTTGGGGCCAGCGATGGCAACGCCCGCCCATTCGTCCGAAACTGATGTGAGAGCCACCTTCAATTCTGGCCACACCACATCTCGGTGATACTCCAGATGATCCATCACCTGCCCCGCACCTGCTGTGGTTGTGGTCATCAAATAGCGGTTTTCTTCCAGCCGCCATGTGGTGCCGTCGTCAAACAACATTCCATCTTCGCGTAGCATCAAACCATAGCGCGCTTTGCCCACGGGTAATTTTGCGAATCCGTTTGAATAAACACGGTTGAGGAACTCTGCTGCGTCAGGCCCTTGAACGTCAATTTTGCCGAGTGTGGAGACATCGACCAGACCCACGCCTTTGCGCACGGTCGCCGCTTCGCGAATATAGGCTTGTTCCA
>CALHHQ010000162.1 GCA_938030645.1 uncultured Rhizobiaceae group bacterium | reverse complement strand
GGCGCTTTGTCATCCGGTCATGCTCGAGCTTTGATCACATTGGACAATCCGACAGAGCTTGCGGAAAAGATTGTGAAAGAAGGGTTGTCTGTAAGACAGGCGGAGCAATTGGCTGGCAGTTGGTCTGATCAAGACGTTGGCAAAACAGCCTCTCGCAAAAACAAAGTAGAAAAAGACGCCGATACGCGTGCTTTGGAACGTAAGTTGGCTGATGTTTTGGGGATGAAAGTTACGATAAACCACAAGTCCAGCGGCAAAGGAAAGATTGTTCTGGACTATAGGACGCTGGAACAACTTGATGAGCTCGAAAGAAAGCTATCTCGATAAAACTAACGTCTGTTGCGGTTGGCTTCAATCGAAATAGCTAGCAAAGCAGTTGCGACCAATGGAACAGCGAGTGCTGCGTTTGCTCTGCTGTCTAAAGATACCTTGTCCAAACGATCCAGCATTCTTTCAAGTGATGCAGAATTCCAAATGGACAATGCACGTACGATTGAGTCTTTGCGTTTGAAATTGATGGGCGGTCTCATGGCTGCAACTGCTGCAGAGGCTGGTTGACGTTGTGAATCCATTTTCACTCGCGCTTGATGTAGCATCTGGAAATGACGTTGCATGGAATTTACAATTTGAAAAACGGCTGTCCCCTGCGCAAACAATCTTTTCAATGTGTGTTCCATTTCCGCAATATTGCCTGTTCCTGCTGCATCAATCACAAAATCAACGGCAAGCGCTGAAGCGTCACCAACGATCAATTCCACGATGTCCTCATTGATCACAGCGCCTTGACCTGCGTAGAGACACAGTTTTTGAACTTCACCACGTGAAGCTAATCGATCTCCACCCAAAAGACTTATGAGCAATTTTCGAGCGTCTGGTTCAATTGATGAAGAACTTAAAGCGAGTTCTTCATCAATAACGCCGTTGATTGCTTGAATTTCATCTTGATAGCAAGGAAGAGCTAATGCTGAAGCTGTTTTTTCGATTCGGGTTCGTAATGGAGCTGACTTCTTAAGGTCACCACCTTCAATGATGACAATCGCATCGGTTGGCGGGGTCGTTAAAACAGGTTCAATTGCTTTGATGAGGTTCTTTTGTGTTGATCCCTTGATCCAAACGACACGTGATCCGCCAAACATAGAAACTGTATGGGCCTCATCAGCAATGCGAGATGGATCGGCCGCGGCATCATCGGCGTCAATCTGAATAGCAGAAAATGGATCGTTTAAATCCACACCACTGTTGGTTGCTAACTTCTTTGCTCTTTCTGAAACCAACCCACGATCAGGTCCATATACCAAAAATACTCTATGAGACGAGTTTGGCTTTTTGAGATAGTTGTCGGCCTCATGAGCTTTAACTTGTGCCACTGGAGCAATCAGAGGCTGGCGAGGTTTTGAGCAATGGCCAATCGCAATTGCTGAGCCATTTGTGCTGCAGCACGATTTACGGCTTCACGTTCTGCGCGCTGCGTTGCGAAACTTTGGGGCGAGTTGTTGAACGGGGTGACAACCTGACGAACGCCTTGGGCAACAGTTTTGTTTTGGATCTTATCAATCAAAGCGTAGTTCGTTTTCATAATCACTTGGGAAGCTGTTGGTGACAATGAACTGGATTCAATTGCAATACGTCCAATCGTGTTTTCGACGTTGAGTTTCACACGGTAGCGACCATTTGGCTGTAGGGTTCCTCCGTTCATGGCGAAGAGCAATTGATTACGAACCTGCTGCGCTGCACGTGTGCGTACAGCGTCAACTTCAGTTCGTTGTAAAATTGCGCGCGTGGGATTGTCGATTGCATCTGAAGCAACTTGGCTGTCTGACCGACTGGCATTCAAAGGTTCTACTGTGCAAGCGGAAACTGACAGTGCGCTGAAGACAGCGAGAACAGAAAAGGTTCTAAATGACCACATTTACAATTCTTCCAGGGACAACAATCAACTTCTTAGGACTCTTACCAGAAAGTGCCGTTTGCACAAACTCCTGATCCAATACGAAACTTTCCACGTCTTCTTTGTTCATGTCAGCTGGAACAGATATTTCACCGCGCTTCTTACCGTTGATCTGCACAGGAAGAGTTATGGATGTTTCTTCTAAGAGAGTTTCATCTAATTCTGGCCAAGGCGAGGCGCTGACCATGGATTCATAACCTAATGTATTCCAGCATTCTTCTGCCAAGTGCGGCATCATTGGTGCGACCATTTGAACGGTCATTGAAACGGTGGTGTGCAATACCTTTGAGCCTACTTTTGTATTGCGTGAAGCTTGCTCTAACGCATTCACCAACGTGTAAATCTGGGCGACAGCTGCATTGTAGCGCAAACCCGGTATCATCACATCGACGTTTGAAAGCGTTTTGTGTGCGGTTTTCAAAAGTTCTAAATCTGTGCTGGATTCCCCATCCTGCTCTGATCGTTCTGCAGTTGATTGAACCAAACGCCATAAGCGCTGGACAAAACGGTGCGCACCTTCAACGCCAGCCTCAGTCCAAATCACGTCACGATCTGGCGGAGAATCTGATAAGACAAACCAACGCGCGGTGTCTGCACCGTATGATGCTATAATTTCATCAGGATCAACGGTGTTGCGTTTTGACTTCGACATTTTTTCAATGCCGCCAATTGGAACTTCCTCGTTGTTATCTAAACGATAAGCATGACGCCCGGCGTCGCTCTCTTCAATCTTGAGTTCCACTGGTTGGAACCAACCCATTTCTTTGTTGCCGTAGGTTTCGTGAACAACCATGCCTTGAGTGAACAAGCCTTTGAACGGTTCTTTGATGTCCATATGTCCCGTAATCGTCATGGCGCGGGAAAAGAAGCGTGAATAAAGTAAGTGCAAAATCGCATGCTCGATTCCACCGATATATTGATCGACTGGCAACCAACGGTTGGCTGCTGTTGCATTCGTTGGAGAACTGGCTGTCGGATCTGCAAAACGTGCAAAATACCAAGATGAGTCCACAAAAGTGTCCATCGTGTCTGTCTCACGCTGGGCCGCTTTCCCACATGAAGGACAATTGGTATTGCGCCATGTGGGGTGACGATCAAGAGGATTGCCGGGCACATCAAATGTTACGTCATCTGGCAACGCGATCGGAAGGTTTTCTTTCTTCTCTGGCACCACTCCACAATCATCACAATGAACGACAGGGATAGGGCAACCCCAATAGCGCTGACGGGAAATGCCCCAGTCCCTTAAACGAAACTGAACTTGTGCTTTGCCGATGCCATTTTTCTCTGCCCAGTCAATGGTACGGTCAACGGCTTCCTGGCCAGTCGCTTCTTCGATGCCTGCAGGCTGATTTGTAAAACGAACCTTTTGTGTCTTCAACGGCACAAATGCTTCATTGGCTACAGGAGTTTCGTCGTCCAATGCAAAGAATGTATCAATAACAGGCAAATCGTATTTGCGCGCAAAGTCCAAGTCCCTTTGGTCATGAGCAGGGCATGCAAAAATGGCACCTGTGCCGTAGCCCATCAAAACAAAATTCGCGACATAAACAGGAAGTGTTTGATCTGCATAAAGCGGATGTTTCACAGTTAAGCCCGTGTCAAAACCACGTTTCTCAGCTTTTTCCAGTTCTTCTTCAGATGTGCCAGACCGGCGGACATCAACATTGAACTCTGCGAGTTCCAGATTGTCTTCTGCCAAAGCAACAGCCAAAGGATGTTCCGGTGCGAGCGCAATGAAACTGGCGCCAGCCAAAGTGTCGGGACGCGTTGTATAAATCTCGATTTTGTCGTGACCATTGCTCGGCTTTGACAATTCAAAGGCCATCTGCAAACCGCGCGACTTACCGATCCAATTGGCCTGCATCAGTTTCACTTTGTCTGGCCAGTCTTTCAAATCATCTAAAGATTCTAAAAGATCTTCGGCATGGTCAGAAATATTGAAGAACCATTGGGTCAAATCGCGTTGTTCAACCAAAGCGTCCGATCGCCAGCCGCGGCCATCAATGACCTGCTCATTGGCCAAGACGGTCATATCCACTGGGTCCCAGTTGACCCGTGCGTTCTTTCTGTAAACCAAACCGTGTTTTAGAAAGTCGATGAACAGACTTTGTTGTTGGGCGTAGTATTCAGGATCGCATGTTGCGAACTCACGCGACCAATCCAACGACAACCCCATAGACTTGAGTTGCTTTCGCATCGCCGCGATATTGTCGTATGTCCAACCTTTAGGGTGGGTGTTGTTTTGCATCGCTGCATTTTCAGCTGGCATTCCAAATGCGTCCCAACCCATTGGGTGAAGAACCTCGAAACCCTTGGCGCGTTTATAGCGTGCGATCACATCGCCCATCGCGTAGTTGCGCACGTGCCCCATGTGAACACGGCCAGACGGATAGGGAAACATCTCCAAGACGTAATATGTTTCGCGGCCATCTTCGGGTTCAGTCGCAGTTTCAAACAGCTTTGCATCGTTCCAACGAGACTGCCATTTTGCTTCTACAGGGCCTTGATTATAACGTTCGCTTGCCATTGTTTTTGACTTCGTTAATTAAGGGAAAGTGCCACGCTCGGGCTTTAAGCCTAGTGACCAGAAATGCAACTGAACGTCAACAGCAACTTAATTGTAGCATAAACGAGGTCTTTTACATGAGTATCGAAGCTAAACTCAATGCCGTGCTGGATTCGATCGATCAGGTAAAATCAAAGGCATCTGGTGCTGCCGACCACGTGCAATTGATCGCTGTTTCAAAGACGTTTGATGCAGATGATATACGTCCTGCGCTGGAAGCAGGGCAACGCGTGTTTGGTGAAAACCGCGTTCAGGAGAGTCAAGGTAAATGGCCTGAATTGAAAACCGATTTTACAGATGTTGAGCTTCATCTGATCGGTCCTTTGCAATCCAATAAAGCAGAAGATGCTGTTGCCTTGTTTGACGTCATTCACACAGTTGACCGTGAAAAAATTGCCAAAGCGCTTTCGACTGAAATGAACAAGCAAGGTAGGGTTCTGAAATTGTTTGTTCAGGTCAACACGGGTGAAGAAGATCAGAAAGCGGGTATCGCACCAAAAGCCGCAGTTGAATTTGTGAAACGATGTCAGGATGTTCACGGATTAGAAATTGAAGGCTTGATGTGCATTCCTCCGTTTGATGAAAATCCCGGACCTCATTTTGCTTTGCTGCGCAAATTGGCGCGAGAGGCCGAAGTTGAGAAACTGTCGATGGGGATGTCAGGCGATTTTGAAACCGCCATTGAATTTGGCGCAACCCACGTGCGTGTGGGCAGCGCCATATTTGGGGTGCGAGAATAGTATTGCTTAGTGTTTTAAATTTGGTCGATTCGATAAATGACCTGATTGCCCCAGTAGACGATTTTTGGTTCCTCACTCAAATGTAGTTCATACCAATAGGCGTCACTTAATATATTTGAGAAACCAAATGCCATCCCAGAAATTTTGAATGAAGAGCCAAGTTGCTTTTTTACCTCAATGCCCCAACGATCTTTGTTTCCTTCATGTTCTAAGAGGAGGAATCCTTGTTCGGATTGATCGACGATTACATTGTATTCGTTATCTTCAAATTTGAAGAAGTAGCTATGCTTTCCAAACTGGGCAATTTCATCATCACCGATTTCAATCCAGTTTTCCAAAATGCAGTCTTCTTAACTAGTTCTGTTCGTCGTGTACAAAGACTAAACATAGTATCAATAGCTGGTCAAACTTACCTAACCATATGAAATAGATATATAAATTTCATCGCGTGCGTGAATGCACATCTTTCTCTCTCGTCCCGTTGCATTGTTGGGTCATCGGAAGAGACCTCTAGCTCTTCAGACCAGTACAGAACCTAAACGCAACAAACGACTTCAGAGAGGAATACGAAAATGAATATCTTGTCCAAAACAGCCATCACAACCATGGCAACACTCACAGTCTCACTTGGAGCAGCATTTATCGCTTCCGCTCCATCACAGGCAGCAGGCCTTGCGATGCCAACTCAACTGAC
>CALHHQ010000161.1 GCA_938030645.1 uncultured Rhizobiaceae group bacterium | reverse complement strand
CCATCAAAAGAAAAATCGTATGGTTGGGATTGAAGTTCGGCGAACAATTTTAAGGTGATTGACTGATTGTCCTGCCATTTGCCAGTGGTCAGGCGCATCCGCGCTTTCTGGTTTTTATAAGTCAAAGTTCCCGCAGCGCGCCAAGGCCCCGTCAATGTGCGGGCAGATGCTTGCGCATCAATATTGCGAACGAGAAACTCACGATTGTAGCGCTCATCACGCAAACGCAATGCGCCATCTTCAATGCTCACATTTTCCAGCGCCACATCTTCGCGATCAATATCAATACGGGCACGCTGTTTGATATCGGGCCATTCTATATTGCCTTCATTGTCCAAACGCGCGTCGAACACCGGCTTTTGAAGCTGAACATCAACGATCACGACCTCGCCCTTCATCAAAGGCGCGAGTTCAACGTTCATCGTAAAACTCTCTGCTTTCAACAGAGGAACACCATCGGACGTTTGCCCGACTTTCATATCTGTAAACGTAAAAGAAGGCAGAGGAAGAAGAGTAACACTTGTGTCACCGTCTACGGTGACGGGCAGCCCTAGAACACGTGACGCTTCATTTTCAAAACGTGTTTTGTATTGGTTCCAATCGATAAATGGGGGAGCAAACAACGCAGCCAGAAGCGCGATGACAAGCAAACTGCCCAAGAAGACAAAAAAACGGATCAAATCTTGCCCCTCATGAAAAGTCTAAAACTCCCTACTCACCCAGCGTCACAACCTTGCCTGGATTCATGATGTTGTCAGGATCTATGGACCTTTTTATGGCAGCCATGATGTCAGCTCCTCCACCGTGTTCAATTTTCAAGAAACGGCGCTTTCCCTGTCCAATACCATGCTCCCCCGTGCAAGTTCCCTCCATGGCGATGGTTCGCATATTCAAACGTTCAATCATCGTTTCGGCACGAGCAACTTCATCGGCGTCTTCCATCATGACCAGTGGGGACACGTGAAAATTACCATCACCTACGTGGCCAACGATTGGAGCGACCAAATTCAATTCTTCAACATCATTTATTGTCTCCGCAACGCATTCCGCCAGTCTCGAAATCGGCACGCAAGCATCTGTGGCTATACCTTGGGCTCCAGGTCGGTAGGCCAACATGGCCGGATAGGCATCGTGTCGTGCTTTCCAAAGCTTGTTCCGCTCTTCGACAGTATTAACCCATTCGATGGGTGTACCACCAAGTTCCGCTGCAATTTCGCCGAACATTTCGGTTTGCTCGGCGACGCCTTTGTCAGTTCCATGAAACTCCAACATGAGCGTTGGCTTCAGTTCCATATTCATATTGGAGTATTGATTGATAGCATCTGTCATTGGCGTATCAAGCAATTCAATCCGCGCGAGAGGCAAACCGATTTGCATAGCCATAATGGTTGCGTTGCAAGCGTCTTCAACAGTTTCAAACTGACAAATGCCAGAGGAAATATTCTCAGGGATGCCGTGCAATCGCAGCGTCAATTCTGTGATAATGCCGAGTGTCCCTTCCGACCCAACCATCAAGCGGGTGAGGTCATAACCCGCAGACGACTTACGCGCTCGTCCGGCAGTTTTCACAACTGATCCATCCGGCATAACCACAGTCAGATTAATAACATTGTCGCGCATTGTTCCGTAACGAACGGCGTTGGTACCCGATGCGCGTGTAGCAGCCATGCCACCAAGACTCGCATTCGCACCTGGATCAATTGGAAAAAACAAACCTTGGTCGCGCAAGGCGATGTTCAAGTCTTCCCGTGTGACACCAGGTTGAAGCGTCACATCCAAGTCTTCAGCATTGACGGACAAAACCTTGTTCATGCGCAGAAGGTCGATGGATATTCCACCCGCTGGCGCGTTCACCCCGCCCTCAAGCGAGGTTCCTGTGCCAAATGCAATGACTGGGACTTTGTGTTCCGCACATACACGAACGACTTGCTGAACGTCTTCAGTGGATTCGGCAAATACAACCGCGTCAGGCAATTGGCTCGGTATATAAGTGGTGGTGTGGCTGTGCTGTTCTAGAAGTGATGCATTCGTTTGAAGCTTGTCTCCAAAACGCTGTTTCAAAATGCCGACGGCAGTTGCGATACCATCATCATTGCGAACTTCTTCTTTCAGGTCTGCTAATGCCATTATACGTCCTCAAATCAATCGAACACAATTAAGACCCAGATCCTGTGATGAGAGAATTCAGGGAAAGTCGCAAAAGTGTGATTGTGTATTCCAAATCACCGCGCTAGCAATCTAACAAATTACAGCGCACGGTCCAGCGCGCAATTTCATGCACTCCAAGGCGAAAAACATGTCATCACAAACCCAAGCACTGCTTTCACCACTCATGGAGCTAGAGAAGGACTGGATCGACTACAATGGCCACTTAAACATGGCATTTTATAATGTTTTGTTCGATCGCGGGTGCGACTGCGGATTTGAGGCATTGGGCATGGGGCCAGACTACGCCAACGAGAAAAAGCATACGATTTATACCGCTGAAGCCCACGTGAAATATTCACGTGAAGTCCATTTGGGTGATCGGGTCAAAGCGTCCTTTCAAATCCTCGATTTTGATGAGAAACGACTGCATATCTTTCAGGAATTGCGTCATGAGGATGGATGGCTCTCTGCTACCAGTGAGAACATCACTCTCCACATCGATATGGGCGGGCCGAAAGTTGCCCCCTTCCCTGAAGATGTATTTTCCAAAATTGAGATGATGGCGGCTGGGCATCAGAATTTACCATATCCAGAAAATGCAGGACGGCGCATCGAAATTCGCCGTAAATCAGCGTAGATTAGGGTCGGGCAACAAGAGGTAAGGGAGGGCATTCAATGTTGGATATTGTTCGACGTCTTCCGTCCATCTTGACTGCTTGGATAAGCCCGAACCTTCAGAGCTTCATCTCGTCACGCCAACCAAACCTTTGGCTGCTCTCTTTGATCATAGGTTTGGTTGTATCAGCGGCCGCGATCTTATTTCGTGAACTCATTTTATTCACACAACTCATATGGCTTGGGGTAAACACCGAAACGGTCGCCACGGCTGCTGCCAATGTGCATTGGATGTTTATACTATTGGCACCTGCATTTGGCGGTTTGCTTGTCGGGTGGTTGCTGAACAATTTCTTGCCGTCTCGTCGAACAGGCGGCGTGGCCGATGTTATCGAGGCAAAAGCGCACGGCGGACGAAATATTGAATTGAAAGCCGGTTTAGGATCAGCATTTGTAAGCGCAATTTCACTCGGCTTTGGCGCAAGTGCGGGCCGTGAAGGACCATTGGTTCATTTGGGAGGCACTTTAGCCACCTCGATCACTGAAAAATTCAATCTGCCCGTATGGGGTCGCAGAACATTGTTGGGCTGCGGTGTCGCCAGCGCTGTATCAGCATCGTTTAATGCCCCTATTGCGGGAGTATTGTTCGCGCATGAAGTCATTTTGGGTCACTACTCAAAGCGCGCCTTCATACCCATAGTGATCTCATCAGTGATGGGCACCATTCTTACGCGCCTTTGGTTTGGTGATGCAGCCGCGTTCACAATTCCTGACTATCAGATCACATCGAACTTGGAATTTCCGGCATTTGTTCTTCTTGGAGCCGTTTGCGGGTTCATCGCGATTGCGTTGCAGTTCTCGGTTATCGCCACGGACTATGTGGCAAGATCCATCATCATGCCGCTCTGGATGCGTCCGGCTGTTGGTGGATTGATGGTCGGTGCGATTGCTGTCTTCTTTCCGCAAGTCTTGGGCGTTGGATATG
The DNA here is from genome assembly GCA_938030645.1 of uncultured Rhizobiaceae group bacterium. GTDB lineage: Bacteria > Pseudomonadota > Alphaproteobacteria > Rhizobiales > Rhizobiaceae > Pseudahrensia. Next base: position 3,696 of record CALHHQ010000161.1, on the reverse strand, counting down.
AAGCCACGGATTCAGCACTCAAGAACCAGTTTTCCCTTGCGCTGCTGATTGCCTTGATCGTCGCAAAAACAGCTGCAACGTCCATCACCCTCGCCTCACGCTTTGGTGGCGGAATTTTTTCCCCAGCATTGTATATTGGCGCAATGACAGGCGGCGCGTTCGGACTGATCGCCGCTTCGTTCTTTCCTGAACTCGCTTCATCGGGTGGTTTATACGCAATTTTGGGCATGGGAGCCGTATCAGCGGCTGTGATTGGCGCTCCTATATCCACCACCGTCATGGTGTTTGAACTCACAGGTGGTTATTCCCTTTCAATCGCCTTGTTGTTGACGGTTTCAATCGCTGTTGGCATCAACATGGCTGTCCACGGGCGTTCCTTTTTCCAATGGCAATTGGAAGGTCGCGGTTTCAACATGCAAGATGGCCCTCACCGTTTCATGGCGCGCAACACATTGGTTGGCTCGTTCATGACGCCGCTGGGTGAAGATGAAAGCAATGTCCGCGATATAGAAGAACAGGAAACTGTATTAAGACCGGACACAAATTTGGAAACGGCACTCCGTATTTTCGATGATGGAGGTCACTCGCGGCTTCCAGTTGTTGGAGCAAAGAACGAACAGCTCATTATTGGCTGGGCCACTCAGGTCGCTGCATTGCGTGAATACAACAATGCGCTCGTTGATATGAGTGTGGAAGAACACCGTTAGGTTTAGACAACGGGAAATATCATCTGGAATTTGTAGTCGGGCTTATCACTCACATCGAGTGTTCCTCCATGGCTAACAACCATTGCCCGAGCAATTCCGAGCCCCATACCCGTGCCGCCAGTTTCACGACGGGTCGTGAAAAACGGAGTGAATAATTCCGACCTATTTGCATTCGAAATTTCATCACCATCATCCCCAATGTAAATGATGAGAACTGTCTCGGACTTAACCGCATTCACATGAAATGTCTGCGCCCCATGGAATGCCGCATTTTGCACAAGCTGCTGCCAAACAATCTCACTGTTTGCAGCGACCATCGGCATTTCAAATTTATCGCTATTGGTTTCCAGTTCCAAAGCATGTTGCGCCACACATTTTTGCAGCATGGGCTTCAAAAGGCTTTGGCCCTCCTTGGTCGCCATTTCTGCATGGGCCAGTTCTCGCAGTCTCGATGATAACAAAGCCATACGTTCTGCATCGGTTTTGATGTTGGTTAAAAAACGCGTCTTCTGATCTGGCGACATATCCTCCCCGCTTTCCAATAACAATTCAGAAGCGCCTTGGATGGCAGTCAACGGAGTTTTCAATTCGTGGCTCACATGGGTGGCAAACAGATTGAGATAATTATTGCGCTCAATCAGCTTGCGCGACGTTTCAAAAAGGCTTTTGGCCAAGTTGTCGACCTCACGCGTCCCTCTCGGACCCATGGGGCGGAACGCATCCTTATCACCAGCATCAATTTCTGCTGCCCTAGCATCCAACTCTTGCAAGGGTCGAAGCAATGTTCGCAAAAACACGTAGCCAATAACTGCAGCCATAGTGACACTGCCCAGCGCTAAAATCGCGAGACCTGTAAAACTGCGCATACGAAATTCAACACCGAATATGGATTCCACAGACACCAACGCCACCAGCCCTAGCAGGGGCAAAAGTGAAACCAGCGCAATTGCACCAAACACAATCATCCACAGCGCAGGTCGCCATTTTGGGGCATTAGATTGTGTCGGCAAATTGCGCATCCCCTTCGCAAGTGTGGAGTTGAAATCCGACACCGCGCACGGTGCGTATCGCGTCTGGGCACCCAGCTTGTTTCAGTTTTGATCGCAAGTTGCGCATGTGGCTATCAATTGTTCGGTCAGAAACATGTATGTTATCGCCCCACGCCTGATCCAGTATGGCGTTGCGATCAAACACAATTCCAGGTCGGCGCAACAACACTGCCAGAATATCGAATTCTGTTTCTGTCAGTTCAACAGCCGTACCCGAGACAAATACTGTGCGTCGTTCGCTGTTCAGCTTCAAAATACCAAACTCAAGAATGCTGTCTTGTTCAACAACAGGTTGTGTTGAAGCACGCTTTGAAATGGCCCGCACACGGGCAACCAACTCGCGTGGACTGAATGGCTTTGTGACATAATCATCACCGCCCATTTCAAGGCCGAGAATGCGATCAATTTCATCATCGCGAGCCGACAAAAACAAAATGGGACAATTGCTCGTCGCGCGAATACGTCGGCAGACTTCTAACCCATCCATCTCTGGCATGCCCACATCCAGGACCACAAAATCTGGTGCTCGTTGCTCGAACATTTTCAGCGCCTCTGCGCCATCGGATGCCATCGACGTGGTCATGCCATCCTTTTCCAGCGCGAACGCAATCACCTCACGAATATGTGGATCATCATCCACAATCAGAACTCGTTTGCTCATAGCGCTCCCCTCCCTGCAACGCTGGCACCTTGCTCTTGTTTTTTCGCGTGTTCAACAATCTCTTTTGGCCAACGCCCGTTGCACGTCAGTTCGTTACATTTTTTCAAATAAATATTCATGGATGTTTGGCATGTTTTCATGCGCCACAACTAGCGCTCACATATGTGCTTAAATTGACAAACCTGTGCGGCTTGCACCCAGTTCTGTGCAGATTGTGTGCAGACTATTGAATAAGCTTCAAAGTCTCGCCAGCAAATTCAAAACGTTTCAAGCGATTGAGGAACGTCATACCTAAAAGGGCTGATCCCACCAGCGACTTATCGCGCAGGATCGAAAGTTCCACATTCCGAATTGCAATATCGCCAATACGCAATTCTTGAGCGACTGCTTGAGCAGAAACAGTTGTTCCATTTGCAGTCGTTACTTTGTGTTTGAAATCAGCATCAACGAGCTTGACACCAATGCGCTTGGCCATGCTCTCGTTGATAGTTACCTTGGTCGCTCCCGTATCCACCAACATCACAATTGGCTCCGCATTCAACTCCACAAGAAACGAATATTGGCCATTGCGCCCGCGTTTCGCTTGAGCAACACCGTTGGTTGAAACAGTCTTTTCTTTTGCAGGAGCCTGCCCCGTTTGCAGTGGTGCTAATGCTGCCACCGACTTTGATTTAACGATACAGGATGCGAAGGCCTTGAGGTGACTGTCGAAATCCACAACCTTATAAATCTTGGTGAGTTTTTGATCAGCAAACTCGATCTTCAAATAATTTGAAATCAGCAGTTGAAAATACATTGAGCCAAAATTTTTCAATTCGATATGAGGTCCGATGTGTGGTGAACCTGCAGTGCGTTCCACATACTCATCATTGTTGGTAGACAGTTTGGCCCCATCTTCTTTCAGCGGCATGTCTTGCCGCGAATGCAGCAAAACCGTTCCGATATTCGATTGCACAAAATGCGCAAAAACCAACCCGTCCGCGGCCAGCACACAAACGGGGCTCAATTCATTTTCCTTTACTGGCCGCTTGCTAAACATCCAATCAACGCGCCTCAACGGCCACTTTTTGGCACCTAAACCATACCCAATACGTGTTTCAAACTCGGCGGATCGTGGCCTGAAAGAGCCCACTTCAGTTGCCGGTTTTTTGTCTAAAAACGCAATAGACTTATCCGCTGCAGCTCTTTGAGAATTCTCGGCGGCTTTCCTTGGCTTCATATTTTGCGTTCGAGCCATCAATGCTGCCCATTTCAAACGCTCGTAGATCTCATCATCATC
>CALHHQ010000160.1 GCA_938030645.1 uncultured Rhizobiaceae group bacterium | reverse complement strand
ACACCTTGGGTCATCATGTTGAGCGCCAAAGTAACCAAATCCACGTTGCCCGTGCGTTCGCCGTTGCCGAACAAAGTGCCTTCCACGCGGTCGGCACCTGCCAACAAACCCAGTTCAGTAGCGGCAATGCCCGTGCCACGGTCGTTGTGAGGGTGCAGCGAAATCGTCACGCAGTCGCGACGGTCAATGTTGCGGCACATCCACTCGATCTGATCAGCGTGAATGTTTGGCGTCGACATTTCGACTGTGGCTGGCAAGTTCAAAATCAATTTGTTCTGTGGCGTGGGGTCCACAACCTCAATGACCGCATTGCAAATTTCCAACGCGAAATCGAGCTCCGTTCCGGTAAAGCTCTCTGGTGAATACTCATAGCGGAAACTGTTTTTGCCGCCCGGTGTTGCACTGGCCATATCCATGATCAGTTTCGCAGCGTCTGTGGCGATGTTGCGAATCCCGTCTCGGTCTTGGCCGAACACCACGCGGCGCTGCAATTCACTCGTGGAATTGTAGAAATGCACAATCGGATTGTGCGCCCCCTCCAGCGCTTCAAACGTGCGCGTGATCAATTCGGGACGACATTGCACCAGAACCTGAAGCGAAACATCGGCTGGCACATTGCCCTCTTCCACACACCAACGCGCGAAATCAAAATCTGTTTGCGAAGCAGACGGAAAACCAATCTCGATTTCCTTGAAACCCATATCCAACAAGAGCGCAAACATGCGCGCTTTGCGCTCGTGACCCATCGGGTCAATCAGCGCTTGATTGCCATCGCGCAAATCGACAGAACACCAAGTGGGCGCTTGAGTGATTGTTTTTGAGGGCCAAGTGCGGTCGGCCAAATCGACCTGTTTGTAAGCTTGATATTTTTGGGCGGCTTCCATCATCATGGGACCGTCATCCTTTATATTTTTTACTGCGCCACACGCAGAAATGCATGACATCGCAATAGCGAATTGCACAGTGAATTACCAGAATTTGTGAATTGAAAGGGAGCAGGAAAATGCAGCGGGAGAGTTCTCGACCGCCGGACGCCCCCTTAAGCGCGCACACCCCGACGGCCGCTGATAAGCAGCAGGCCCAGGCTTAGAAGTGTGCGGTTTGTGTTCATGGCAGCGAGACTATGGGCGAAGTGTTAAATTTGCAAGAAAGATTTTCAAACCGTTTCAATGGGCGATGTCTTGTAGAAACAGGCCACTGAAATTTCTCACTTGGCCGTGTTCAGCAGGATACTTGTTTCACTGTTCAAAATGCCTGGAATTTCACGCGTGCGCCGCAACAGGCCGTCAAATTCTGCAAGACTTGATGTCTCAATTTGCGCCACAAGATCCCACGCACCATTGGTGCTGTGAAGGCTGACGATTTCTGGCATTTTTTTCAACGATTGCACAATTGAAGAAGTAAGATTTCCTTGCACTTCAATCGTCATAATAGCTCGGATGAGTTCAATGCCGGTTGAACTGTCAACATCGATGGTAAAGCGTTGGATCGTTTTCGATTTAACCAGCCGCTCCATACTGGTCTGTACAGTTGCACGGGAGACACCCAACTGTTCTGCCAGTGTAGTTACCGACGCCCGCGCGTCTCGCTTGAGGGCAGCCAGCAAGTTTCTATCAGTCGATGTTAATTCAGGCATGGGCCTTCAATCTATCATAATGAATACACACCCTAACAATATGGACAAAAAATATAGCAAATTTATAAATTTGCCAACTATCTGTTCAACTTCAACTGATCCAAATTGCACATACGTAGGAGGTGGTGAGGGCTTGTAAATGTTGAATTGCAGTTTGGTTGGAGCTCCCGTTGAGAGCGGAGCAAGCCAGATTGGGTGTTTAATGGGGCCTGACGCCTATCGCACCGCTGGCTTGAAGCAGACGATTGAATCTCTTGGTTATAATGTCAACGATCGTGGAAATATCCTTCCTAGGTCGATCGCCCCTACCCGCCATGCCAACACATCCATTCACCATTTGAGTGAAACAATTGGTTGGGCGCAGGCGCTGGAAGAGGCCGCATATGAGGCAATAAAGTCTTCGGACCTTCCTGTCTTTTTAGGAGGCGATCACAGCCTCTCTATCGGAACGATTCCAGGTATTGCGCGGCATGCTGCTGAAACTGGCCGAGAGCAATTTGTTCTTTGGTTGGATGCTCACCCAGACATTCACACGTTGGAGACCACGACCAGCGGGAATCTTCACGGTACCCCCGTCGCTTACTTCACTGGTCAGAACGGTTTTGAAGGTGTTTATCCTGAGCTCAAACACCCAGTGAGCCCAGCCAATATTTGCATGATGGGAATTCGTTCGGTGGACCCAGCTGAAAACACTCACTTATCAGAATGCGATATCGATGTGCATGACATGCGCGCCATTGACGAAAAGGGCATTGCCGCTCCGCTAGGCAAATTTCTGGACCGTGTAAAAAAAGCAAATGGTGTTTTACACGTGAGTTTGGATGTGGATTTTCTGGAACCTGACATTGCGCCTGCTGTTGGGACTACTGTTCCCGGTGGGGCAACCTTTCGTGAAGCTCATCTCATCATGGAAATTTTGTGCGATTGCGGATTGGTGACATCCCTCGATCTTGTGGAACTAAATCCCTTTCTCGACGAACGTGGTCGCACAGCAAAACTCATGGTCGACCTCTGCGCTAGCCTGCTTGGACGCAAAGTGTTGGACCGTCCCACACGCAGTTTCTGATTTTACTTTCAACGCCAACTCGACATCAACTGATACAGGAAATTTTATGACTGCTTCTCTTAATCTCAATCCATCCAAACTCGCGATGGTTCCCTTTGTCAGCGTCGATAACATGATGAAAATCGTCAACACAATTGGCGCACCCACAATGATCGCCGAGATTGCTGAATACGTGGAAGCTGATTTCTTGCGTTGGGATCAATTCGACAAAACGCCCCGCGTGGCCGCTCATTCAAAGGAAGGAGTTATCGAATTGATGCCGACCAGCGATGGCGAAACTTATGGCTTCAAATACGTCAACGGCCATCCTGCCAACATGGCTCGCGGCTTCCAAACGGTAACGGCATTTGGTGTCTTGGCACGCGTCGACAATGGGTATCCAGTTCTGTTTTCTGAAATGACAATCCTGACGGCTTTGCGCACGGCTGCAACCTCCGCAGTTGCAGCCAAACACCTTGCTCCTAAAAACTCGAAGGTCATGGGCATGATTGGCAATGGTGCGCAGTGTGAATTCCAAGCACTTGCGTTCAAAGAAGTGGTGGGGATCGACACCGTCCGCCTTTACGATATAGACCCAGCAGCGACAGAAAAAGCAGTTCGCAATCTGGCAAACAGCGGTCTTACTGTGATCACCTGCAAATCTGCCGAAGAAGCCGTAACCGGCGCTCAGATCATCACCACATGCACGGCCGACAAACAGTGCGCCACAATTTTGACAGATAATATGATCGGTTCAGGCATCCACATCAATGCGATTGGGGGAGATTGCCCTGGCAAAACAGAACTGCACAAAGACATCTTATTGAGGTCCGACATTTTTGTTGAGTATCCGCCCCAAACACGCATTGAAGGTGAAATTCAACAACTGGATGATGACTATCCGGTTATCGAGCTCTGGAAGGTTATATCTGGCCAATTGCTTGGACGGGTCACCGACAATCAGATTACACTTTTTGACAGTGTGGGCTTTGCGACTGAAGATTTTTCCGCCCTTCGATACATAAGAGATCAATTAGAGCGCACAGGACATTTTGTAGAGTTGGACTTGCTTGCTGACCCCGATGATCCAAGAGACCTGTTCGGTATGGTTCAGCGTGCCTATGAAAATTGAAACAAGTAGTTGCGTTGAATGCATGAACTTTGGCGACAAGAAAAGGGTCGAATGATCAGCATCCGACCCTTTTAAATTTGTTGTATTGGCGGGACTAGTTTCCCATTGTAGCCAAAACTTCATCCCGCAGTTCGCGGCGTAGGATTTTGCCGACAGGGGTTTTGGGGAGGTCATCTCGGAATTCGATGGTCTTTGGCTTTTTGTAGCCCGTGAGTTCTTCGGCGCAATATGCGGCCAGCGTTTCGGCTGTAAGTGCCTCATCTTTTTTCACCACAAAGAGCTTCACCGCCTCGCCAGAATGATCGTCAGGCACGCCAATCACGGCTGCGTCCATGACACCGGGGTGGTTAGTGACCACCGCTTCGATTTCAGTTGGGTAGACGTTGAAACCGTTGACGAGGATCATGTCTTTGATGCGATCGACGATTTTGACATATCCACGCTCGTCAATGATGCCCACATCGCCGGATTTGAAGAACCCATCTTTGGTCATGCAATTTGCTGTAGCTTCTGAGTTTTCCCAATATCCATTCATCACTTGTGGGCCGCGAATGGCGATTTCACCGCGTTCACCCAGTGCCAC
>CALHHQ010000159.1 GCA_938030645.1 uncultured Rhizobiaceae group bacterium | reverse complement strand
CGGTACCATTGGAGGCCTGATCGCTGGGCTACTATTTGTGTTGCCCGGTGCTTTCGTCATGCTTGTGCTTTCTGCTTTATATGCAGCCTTCGGGCAAGTGCCGCTGGTTGATGCCCTCTTTCTGGGCATCAAAGCAACTGTGGTTATCATCGTTATTGAAGCGTTGTTGAAAGTATCCAAAAAAGCTCTGCACGGAACGGATTCTTGGGTGATTGCTGCCCTTGCATTTGTCGGGATTTTTGCTCTGAAAGTGCCCTATCCACTCATTGTCATTGCAGCAGGATTGTACGGCTACATTTTTGCTCAAAAACCGAACGAAGAGAGTGATTCTCCACCGCTGACGCAATCTCTTCCCAAAACCCTCAAAACAATAACGCTTTGGCTGAGCATTTGGTTTGCTCCCTTGCTGGCGCTTCGGTTTGTGTTGCCAACATCCATTCTCAACGAAATAGGCATCTTTTTCTCGAAACTGGCCGTGGTCACATTTGGTGGGGCATATGCGGTGCTCGCTTACATGGGGCAAGACGTGGTGGAAAATTCCGCGTGGCTTACTGCAGGGCAAATGATGGATGGTTTGGGGTTAGCTGAAACCACTCCTGGCCCGCTCATCCTTGTGACGCAGTTTGTGGGCTTCATGGCAGCCCATGCAGATGGCGGATACGGATTGGCTATTGGTGCCGCTGTGGTCACCTTATGGGCAACCTTCGTCCCATGCTTCCTTTGGATATTTATGGGGGCACCTTATATCGATTGGATTTCCACACGCCCTCGCTTAAAAGGCGCACTCTTGGCGATCACCGCTGCCGTTGTTGGCGTAATCCTGAACCTCTCCATCTGGTTTGCGCTCCACGTATTTTTCAGTTCCGTGGAAACCGTATCTTGGGGTATTGTTGAGACGTCACTGCCAGATGTTTCAACGATCAATTGGCCAGCCGTTGTCATCGCTATCGGCGCAGGTATTGCCCTATTAAAGTTCCACACAGGCATCATCAAAGTCTTGGTAGCTGCTGCTTTGGCCGGATGGTTGACGACCCTGATCTGAACTATTGGCTAACGCGCAACTCGGCCAAACGCTCAATGCAGTTTTCTTCTGCATTGTCCATTTCACGCATCGTGTCATCAATGTCTTGGCGCTTTTGCTCAAGCTCTTTGCGCTTTTGGTTGATGCGCTCGATCATCAATTTGATCTGCCCTTCTTCACCAGAAGGCGCCTTATAGACCTCAATAATCTCGCGAATTTCAGCGATGGAGAAACCTAACCGTTTGCCGCGCAAAATTTGCTTTAACAACAATCGGTCAGACGGTCGAAACAGTCGAGTGCGGCCTCGTCTAACGGGCTTGATCAATTCTTCATCTTCGTAAAAGCGGATCGTACGCGTGGACACGCTAAACTCTTTAGTGAGTTCCGTAATCGTATAAAATTCACGCATGTTTGTCCGCTCTACTCACTCATCCCCAGAGTATTTGTTAGATAATTGATTTACGTAAAAGTCAATCAAATCATCAAAATCAAGTGACATATACAGGAACTTTCAGCCGCTTAGATACCAAACCACCAAGCTGCGAGACCAAGAAAGGCAAAGAAACCGACAACATCCGTCACCGTTGTGACGAACACACCAGATGCGATTGCAGGGTCAATATTGAACTTGTCCAACGCAATGGGAATAAGGATTCCGGAAGCTGCAGCGAAGACCATGTTAATGATCATGGCAATGCCGATCACGATGCCGAGTGATGGCTGGCCGAACCAAACCAAGGTCACAAAACCTATAATCACGGCAAAGGCCACACCATTCAATAAACCTACCTGCAGTTCCTTTCGGATCGTGCGGCGTGCGTTGTATGTATCAATGTCTTTGGTCGCCAAAGCGCGCACTGCAACGGTCATAGTTTGTGTTCCAGCATTGCCGCCCATTGAGGCCACAATCGGCATCAGAATGGCAAGCGCAACCATTTGTTCAATCGTGGCATCGAATAGACCGATCACCAGAGACGCCAGAATCGCTGTCAGCAAATTTATTCCCAGCCAGACAATCCGGGATCGTGCGATGGCGCGAACGCTGTCGGATAATTCTTCATCGCCCACACCCGCAAGACGCTTGATGTCTTCTGCTGCTTCTTCTTGAATAACATCAACCACATCATCAATCGTCAGCACGCCCACAAGGCGTTCGTTCTCATCGACCACCGGTGCAGACAACAAATCATATTGCTCAAACACTTGAGCCGCTTCTTCTTGGTCTAATTCTGCCTGAATGGGATGTGCGTTGGTTTCATGAATGTCATGGACGACCACGTCGCGCTTGGCACGCAACATCGTGTCCAATGGCAACACACCGGCAAGCTTAAATGTTGGTTCTATTGTGAAAATCTCGGAAAACCGTTCCGGCAAATCCTCACCCGCTCTGATGTAATCAATCGCTTGCCCGACAGTCCAAAACGGCGGCACCGCAACGAACTCTGTCTGCATACGACGCCCAGCACTTTCTTCAGGATATTCCAACGACCGCCGCAGACGTATCCGTTCTTGAAACGGAATTTGCGCCAAAATGTCTTCGCGGTCTTCCGATTCCAAATCTTCAAGAATGAAAACTGCATCATCAGAATCCAATTCACGCACGGCCTCGGCCACCTGCGTGTTGGACATGTTGTCGACGATGTCGAGACGGATCGCCTCATCAACCTCTGTCAGAGCGGCAAAGTCAAAGTCGCCGCCAGCAAGTTCAACAATCTTGTTACGATAGTCTTCACCCACCGCTTCCAAAATGTCTGCCATC
>CALHHQ010000158.1 GCA_938030645.1 uncultured Rhizobiaceae group bacterium | reverse complement strand
GGCCATTCTTTGCGCAATTGTTTGGGCGACATCGCGACAACATTCACATCAATCCAGTTGCCAGCGCCGTTGATACGCCAAGGGCAAGTGCGATCATTGCAGTTGACCATCGAAGAAAACTGCCAAAGCGTATAGCTTTTCCAGTGCCCCATTGGAAAAGCACACTGCATAGATGGCTTGTAACGTGCGTACCAAAGGTTCAAACGCGACAGCAAAGGATACTTTTCTTTGTTGGCTGCGATGAACTTTGATGTGGAATGGTTAGTATAGAGAATAGGATAGCGGCCCGTGCGGCGCTTAATCACGCGGGCAAAAATTTCACCGTCACCAAGTGACATCCATTTGCTAGGGTCATTGTGTTCAATATCCAAGGCGAGCAAATCGTCTTTATCAGGCTTGGTGAATTGCAGAAAATGGTTCGCTTGTTTCACAGGGTTGCCCGGGCGCGCCAGATGATAAGCGCCCCACTTCATACCCAGTTCTTTCGCAATAGCTTTGCGCGTGTGGTATAATTCGTGCGTGGCCACATAGCGACGCCATTTCAAGCGACAAACGGAATTGCCTTTACAACTCGCACTTGGGCTCAAACCGTCAGAAGCCTTGTTGATGAAGCCAGCCAAGCGCTTATTGTTGCGCATTTTGGACCAATCAATTGGCGTATATTCATACGCGTCCAGAACGATGGACGAATTGGTTTTGTGCCAAGTGCGGTTGAAATCACTGGAATGCCCTGTTGCACCCATTGCGGAAACCAAAACGCCCGCGCACAAAACACGGCTCAAAAAACTCAAAACTTTGATCATCGACTCACACTCTTCACAGCGGATCACGGTCCGCAACTCAGTACACAATGTGAAAACATGGTTAGCGTATGTTTAACGCGCCAAATAACACCATCAATTTTTCTTACAAACCGTTGCAATGCCTGACGTTTGGTAAGCATTTTTCAACGGCCATTTCGCCGATCAAAAGTAAAATCACACGTTAAACCTGGCGAATCAAGTGCTGAGTCGCTCAACCAACTGCGCCAATTTGGCCAATCCTGGCTCAATGGCTTGGTCATCAATGGATGAAAATCCCAGACGGAAACAAGACGTGTTGCTGCCTTCCATGAAATAGTCGCTGCCGGGCTCTATGAATATCCCCTGCTCCAACGCCAATTTAGCAAGCTTGTCAGTGTTCACAGACTTGTCGGTCAGTTCCACCCAATAAGACGATCCCCCCATGCCCCGCGTCACAACAGAAGTTGGGAAATGCTCTTCCAAGGCAGCTCCCATTGCGTTCCAACGTTGACGGTAAGAACGGTGCAAACGACGGACAAACACGTCGTAATATCCAAGTGATAGAAAAAACGCAGTGCTGCGTTGGTTGTTGGTGGGGGGATGACGCACCATCAATCGGCGCAGAGCCCGCATTTCCGAAATCAACTCCGGTGATGCCACCATGAAACCAAGGCGCAGTCCCGGAAACAGCGTCTTGGAAAAACTGCCCACGTAAACAACCCGCCCATCCTTATCGAGCGACTTCAGTGCAGGAACTGGCTTGCCCACATAGTTGGATTCCAACTCATAATCGTCTTCTACAATGATGAAGTCTTGTTCCTTAGCCTTCTCAAGCAACTGCACACGTCGCTCGTGAGGCATGGTAACTGTTGTCGGCAATTGGTGGCTTGGCGTGGTGTAAAGTAAGTCGATACCGTTCAGTGCATCGTTTACAGGCAACCCCTGCGGATCGACTTGCAACGGCACAAGTTCATCGGTTCGCAACGCAAAAATATTGCGCGCATCGGGATAGCCCGGTTCTTCAACCGCAACTTTCGTCTGTGCACCAACAAGTAAGCTTGCGATCGTATAGAGCGCCTGTTGCGCGCCAAGTGTGACCAAGATTTGATCTTCACCCGCAAGAATGCCCCTGCGCGGTAGAATCCGTGTGCGAATTTGTTCCACCAACATCTGATCATCGATATCGAGCGTGTCTTGGCTCCACGCATCCAACCACTTTTTACCCATCGCTTTGTAAACGCAATCACGCCAATCGGTGATCGGAAACAGCGACTGGTCAGGCTGACCGTAAATGAACGGATAAGGCAAAGACTGCCAATTGCGTGGCTTGCGAATGTTCCGTTGGGCAGCCGGTTTTTTCAGAATCCGTTCTGACCAGTCAACTTGCTCTCCATCAATATCTATCGATGGAGATGCAAAAGTTGCAGCCGAATTATAAATGCCCATTTCCAGCACGGTTTCGTTGACGAAATATCCAGACCGTTCGGACGTTCGCAAATAGCCATCATCCGTCAACGCTTGATAGACCAGAACCGACGTGTTGCGAGAAATGCCAAGCTGTTGAGACAAATAACGGGTCGACGGCAATTTATCGCCGGGCTTCATGTGGCCAGCCAAAATTGCAGAGACCAACACTTCGCGCAGTTGCGCCTGCAGACTTTTGTTGGAATCTCGATCCAAAGAAATCAAAAAATCACGCATAACTGGCCCAACGATGACAACGTCATCTGGACTTACACCCAACAGGCTATCTGGACCAATGTTTTTTTGAATATGGAAGCGGAACTTGAAAAGGCAGCTATCCGTCTCGACCCGTTTCATTTGGGTCGCTGGAGTAAAGAGCAATCTTGTTGCCCTGCGGGTCACGAAGGTAACTCACATAAAAATGCGGCCCATAGGAATCACGAAAACCCGGTTGGCCCTCGTCAGCACCACCCGCAGCTAGCGCGGCCGCATGAAGGTCTCTAACTTGTTTTTGATTGCGTGCTTCAAACGCAACCATCGCCCCGTTTCCAGCCGAAGCGGGGTTCCCATCAAACGTCGGCTTGACGTAAAAGTCTGGCAAAACAAGTGGCTGTCCTGGCGCTACTGGCAGCACGTAGCTGAGCCCCTCCGGCCCTTCCTTTAAGTCATATCCAAGAGCGAGCAGAAATGCAGAGTAAAATCGATTTGCAAGGGCAATATCGTCTGCACCAACGGTGACATATGAAATCATCGAACAAATGCCTGTTTGACAGTTGAATCATAACTATTGCTTTGCGAGCATCATAGCAAATGAGCACTCGTCAAGACTGCAAATCTACAGATAGCGAGTGCTCGGCACCACTATCTTCTCTGTATTCTTGGTTCCGGGCGCTTGCGAATGTCTCTCCGATCAAATCCTCTTTGGGCATTTTTGCATTGTGCTCGTGTCTTTCCTGACAATCGACACTTCGCATACAAATCAGACGCCGACTGGCCTCTCACTCGACGAGGTTTCTCAGGTCTTTTGTTCTGCCCTGGACCGGATACTTTAATAACAAGTCCCTGTCCTGGGTTTACTTTTTCAGCAGCAACAGCTCCTTGAGTAAAAAAGGCGAAACCAGCTGCTGCCAATAAGACCGCTTTGAACTTCATGATGAATTCCTCACATAATGAAATCAATTTTGTCTCGATGAAAAACTGTATGTCTGTTCACCGCAAATATTGATGCATCACATGAACGCAATCCAAGGCTACCAACAATCACCCGAAAGGGTGAAAAACGTATCGAAATATCATATTTAAAAGCTAGCTCATGACCAACTGTCAGTTTGAAAACGTATCTTTATAAGTATCCCGCAGCACATTCTTTTGCACTTTGCCCATTGTGTTTCGAGGCAATTCATCAACGACCACTAAAAGTCTCGGTTGTTTAAACCGAGCAATTTTGTCTTTGATGTTGTTCAGAATGGCATCGCAATCCAGTTCTCCACTTTGTGCAACCAACACACCCACAACGCTTTCCCCAAAGTCGGGATGGGGCACTCCGACAACAGCGGATTCCAGCACGCCTGCTTGTTCATCCAACAACAACTCAACCTCTTTAGGGTATATGTTATAGCCTCCAGAAATGATCAGGTCTTTGCCGCGTCCGACGATTGAAACGTAACCGTCTTCATCGATGATGCCGAGGTCGCCCGTGATGAAGAAACCGTCTTCTCGAAACTCTTCGGCTGTTTTCTCAGGCATTTTCCAGTAGCCCGAAAACACATTGTCACCCTTCACTTCAATGCTACCAACTTCACCGTTTGGCAGTTCCTTGCCGGTGGTCGCTTCGCAAATGCGCAGATTGACTCCGGGCAATGGGAACCCAACTGTGCCAGCTTTTCGTTCACCATCATACGGGTTTGACGTGTTCATGTTGGTTTCTGTCATGCCATAGCGTTCCAAAATGCGCTTTCCCGTTCGCGTTTCAAATTCCACATGGGTTTCGGCCAGCAGTGGTGCACTGCCTGAAATAAACAAACGCATGTGATCGGCCAGTTCTCTCGTGAAGCGGTCATCCCCGAGCAAACGCGTATAGAAGGTCGGAACTCCCATCATAGATGTGGCTTTCGGCATGTGTTCAATAATCGCGTCATTGCTAAAACCCGGCAGGAAAATCATCGAAGCCCCTGACATCAAACTCACATTGATCGCCACAAACAGACCGTGGGTGTGAAAGATCGGCAACGCGTGCAACAACACATCATCAGATGTAAACTGCCACAAATTCACAAGCGTCTTCGAATTGCTGAGTAAATTGTCATGGCTCAACATCGCCCCTTTAGAACGCCCTGTTGTGCCTGATGTATAAAGAATGGCCGCGAGATCATCTGCACCACGTGAGACATTCTCAAACTGTGGGCTGGCCGCCAAGCCTTTGTCTGAAAACGAACCTGCACTCATTTCCTCATTCACAAAAACTCCCAGAGTTTCCAGCTTGGCATTGTTTTGTGCAGCAACTGATTCAAGATCTTCCGCATTGGCAGGGTCGCAAATAAACAATGATGCCCCAGCATCAGACAAAAAATACTCCACCTCACTTGGTGTGTAAGCGGTGTTCAGCGGCAAAAAGACGGCCCCTGCCCGAACACACGCCAAATAGACCATCACAGCTTCAATGGACTTTGGAACCTGAACCGCCACGCGATCACCGGGCTTCACATCTAGATCAACGAGAACATTGGCAATTCGCGCCGAGACATCGAGCGCGTCTTGATAGGTGTACCAACGCCCGTCCGGCAAATGTGCCAAAGATTTCGCGAGATCAGGATTTGCAAACAATCCGTCAAATAAATGGTTCACCATGGAATGGTCCTAAATCGGCAATGTCTTTGAATTAGCCCGCAGTTTGCCGATTTCGGCAAGACAAGTCACCACCAAACAACATTCTCTGTACAGAGAATTGAGAGCGTGATTGAATTTACAGTGAGCAACAATTGAGCAACTGTCTGCTCGTTCTTGGAGACCGTGAATGACCGCAACGCAATCCGCCCCCATCGACGATACGATCACCGGCGAGCAGCTGTTTATGGACCCCTATCCCATTTACAAACGTCTGCGTGCTGAAACTCCTGTTGTTCAGGTTCCTACGATCGAACGAACGTTTTTAACAAAAGCGGCGGATACGAAA
>CALHHQ010000157.1 GCA_938030645.1 uncultured Rhizobiaceae group bacterium | reverse complement strand
CGTTGGCGCACAAAGTCCACCAATGCCACATCATCGATCACAGGGTTTGTGTCGGGCATCATGACGAATGATGTGATGCCTCCAGCGGCTGCGGCTTTGCTGGCAGATTTGATGGTTTCGCGATGTTCGCTGCCGGGTTCGCCCGTGAATGTGCGCAGATCAACCAATCCTGTTGTTAGGATATGTGATTTGCAATCAATGACTTTGAAGTCTTTGCTCGTGTGGTTTCGAGGAAGGTTTTTACCGATTTGAACGATTTTGCCACGTTCCACCAAAACGTCCGCATGGGTGTCCAGGTTCTGTGACGGGTCCATCACACGGGCATTGATGAAAAGGCGCGCACGGGGTGGCTTGCTGCTGATCAGACCTTTCATGTTGCGTCCTCCGCACAAGATTGCTGCAACACTTCCATGACCGCCATGCGCACAGCGACGCCCATTTCAACCTGTTCTACGATGACGCTTTGCACGCCATCTGCAATTTCGGATGCGATTTCCACGCCGCGGTTCATGGGGCCGGGATGCATGACGATTGCGTCTTCCTTCGCCAGTTTCAGTCGTGCTTTGTCCAATCCGAAGAAACGGAAATATTCTCTCATGCTGGGGATGAATGCGCCTGCCATACGTTCTTTTTGCAAGCGCAACATCATCACCACATCACAGCCTTTGAGGCCGTCTTCCATTGAGCGGTATGCTGTCACGCCAAGGCTTTCAATTGAGCTTGGCAGCAGGGTGGAAGGTGCAATGACACGCACCTGTGCGCCCAATGTATTGAGCAGGAGGATATTGGAACGCGCAACCCGCGAATGGGCAACGTCGCCACAAATAGCGACGACAAGACCTTCAATAGAGCCTTTCTTGCGGCGGATGGTTAGGGCGTCGAGCAAGGCTTGCGTAGGGTGCTCATGGGCACCATCACCGGCATTGATCACGGAACACCCAACCTTCTGCGCCAATAGCTCAGCGGCACCAGCTGCATGGTGGCGCATCACCAAAAGATCAGGCTGCATGGCGTTCAGCGTGACTGCCGTATCCACCAGTGTTTCACCCTTTTTGACGGAGGATTGCGCCACGGCCATGTTGATCACATCCATGCCCAAGCGTTTGCCAGCGATTTCAAATGAAGATTGGGTGCGAGTGGAGTTTTCAAAAAACAAATTGATCAAGGTGCGACCACTCAATGTGTGCCGCCGTTTATCCACTTGCCGTGAAATATCCACCATCTCTTCCGCTCGGTCGAGCAGGAAGTGAATGTCGAGAGCCGTAAGACCTTCAATGCCAATGAGATGTTTCAATTTTGGGGTGGGAATCTGGAACGCGGGTGCATCGAGTTCAGATTTTTTGGTGTTTTGATCTGTCTTAGCCATCAAAACCGTGAATTAGGCTGCTTTTGCAACAAGGGCAAGCGCCATGGTGATTTATTCAGCGAGAACTGCTTCAGATGCGTTCAATTTGCTGACCATTTTAAATGCTAAACTTCATTTAGTTGTTGGGGCGTGATTTTTCGATTTCGGCCTCCAATTCCGCGATCCTGTTTGTCATTTTAGCAGTCACCGCACGTAGGTCATCTTCGGTATAGCGCGGTGTGATATATTTTGGGCAGTTCCAATCGAAAGCTTCGAGTTTGAATGTCAAAGCGTGGGTTGCTTCAAAGCCGATGGCGGGGTGTTTGATCAGTTCCGCAGTTTCTTGATCGTCTGTCAGTTGAACGAGTTTTGCGCGAGCGAAGATTTTTAGGCGCGCCTTGCGTGGGTAGTCCATTAAAAACAGTGACACTTTATCGTTCTGCGCGAGATTGCCCATGGTGAGATATTGTCTGTTGCCAGGAAATTCAGGCATGGCCAGCGTGGTCGGGCTGGTGACTTTCAAGAACCCAGCGGGGCCGCCGCGGTGTTGTACATAGGGCCAGCCATTGGCATTGATGGAAGACATGTAAAAACTGTCGCATCTGGCGATGTAATCAGCTTCGTTGGCTCCGAATTGATCGGGCTGGGGAGAGCCAATCTTGTCGCCAGAATAATGGTCTGCGCTGCCGTTTTCGGTTTGCAACTCGCGCACGGCTTCCGTGAACGCCATTTCCATGAATTTTTTAGTCATGTGGTGATCTCAATCCGTTCTTCTTGCCGCGTGATATAACCTGTTTTTGAACTTTGGTGCAGGTATTGTATGAGGGTAACTGCGTTTTGATGTCGATTTAGGAGCAAATGCTGTGCGGAAACTTTCGAAGACTTTCATTTGCATGAGTATTTTGGCTCTTGGCCTTGTGCCTGTAGCGCAGGCTGAAGTTCGGTTTGGTAAGAATGTTCGCATTGGGGGGCATGATGTTTCCAACCAGACGTTCAACAAAAAACGTCGCGCGAAATATTATATCTATAAGAACAAGCCCAAGAATGCTGGTTGCCGCTGGAAGCGCAATCGTGACGGTTCCAAAACAAAAATCTGCCACCTCCAACGCAAGAAAAGGCGTTAGCGCGGACTTGATTCAGTGTTCGTTTCAAGACTGACAATTGTGTAGGGTTCAAAAAACGAATCTGCGGAACGCCTTATGAGCAATCAGTCTCCTATTCATGCCGGACACAACGCCTTTGGGTCCGACGGTGTTTTGCTGGAATTGACTAAGGGCTTGCCGAAGAGCGTGCTGGATGGATTTTCTGCGCAAGGTAAATGGGTGGCGTCGCCGGAGGCTTTGGATCTCGCGCGCTTGGCCAATGAGAATACGCCCGTCCTGCGAACTCATGATGCAAAAGGCGAGCGCATTGATGTGGTGGAGTTTCACCCTGCCTATCATGCATTGATGAGGCGTGGGGTTTCTGCGGGGCTTCATGCTTCCATTTGGGATGAGGGCGAAGAAGAGCAGGGCAACCGAAACCTAACCCGCGCAGTGCGATTTATTCTCACGTCTGAACTTGAGTGCGGACATACTTGCCCGTTGACCATGACCAATGCGTCAGTCGCCGCATTGATGACCACACCTGATATATTGAAGGACTGGATGCCGCGCATTGTATCGCGGGACTATGATTCTAGCCAACGGTCGCCGGGGGTGAAGTCAGGCCTGACCATTGGTATGGGCATGACCGAGCGTCAAGGCGGGTCCGATATTCGCCAAAATACTACTCAGGCGGAACGGTCAAACGCGGGTGGTGCCGTCGGTATGTGGCGCATCAATGGTGAGAAGTGGTTTTTCTCCGCTCCCATGTGTGATGCATTTCTCATTCTGGCCCAAACCAGTGTGGGGCAATCTTGTTTTCTCATTCCCCGTTTGCTGCCCGACGGCAGCAATAATGGTTTGCAGCTTCAACGCTTGAAAAACAAACTGGGCAATCGCTCAAACGCATCCTCAGAAGTGAAGTTCGTGAACACGTTTGGCACGTTGCTCGGAGAAGAAGGGCAGGGTGTCAAAACCATTTTAGAAATGGTCACCCTTACGCGCCTG
The DNA here is from genome assembly GCA_938030645.1 of uncultured Rhizobiaceae group bacterium. GTDB lineage: Bacteria > Pseudomonadota > Alphaproteobacteria > Rhizobiales > Rhizobiaceae > Pseudahrensia. The sequence goes on along the minus strand of CALHHQ010000157.1, from coordinate 4,091 downwards.
GATGTCTCTTTGGGTTCATCTGGCCAAATGCGTGCTGCTTTGTCGGAAGCGGTTCACCATTCAAGGCACCGTTCTGCATTTGGAAAAAAGTTGATCGACCAACCGCTCATGCAGCGCGTTCTTGCCGATATGGCGCTTGATGTTGCCGCAGCACAAGCTTTGAGCCTTCGTTTGGCGCGAAGTTTTGACGCAGCCGCGATGGATGGCAGTGAAGGGGCATTTGCTCGCTTGATGACGCCTGTGATCAAATATTGGGTGTGTAAGACGACGCCGCAACTGGTTTATGAAGCGATGGAATGCCTTGGTGGGAATGGATATGTGGAAGAAAGTCCGCTGCCCCGCATTTATCGCGAAGCGCCTCTGAATGCGATTTGGGAAGGCTCTGGTAACATCATGTGTCTTGATGTTTTACGGGTGCTTCGAAAAGGGCCGAAAGCGGTGCAATCGGTATTGGACAAGCTGGCCCTTGATTTTGGCGGAAACGCTGCAGGAACAATCGATGTTTTGCGGGTGGCGGGCAATATTGCGCTCGAAGATGAAGGGTCTGCGCGCATGTTCACCGAGCAATTGGCGCTAACGGCAGCAGCGGCAGAAATGAAGCGCACTTTGCCGGATGAAATATCTGATGCATTCATTGAATCCCGCCTTGGGCGCCCTTGGCGTCATACATATGGAATGATGGATGCGCGTTACGATGCAAGCGCGATCATTGACTATGTTTGTCGGCCAAACTAACCGCGGTTTTCCCCAGTCTTGCGTGCCGTTAACCCTAACAAATGGTTTACGTTGCGGAGCAGCGATTTGAAGGGCACTTTGAACGGAAGTTCTCGGGAAGTGCTATTTTTGATCGGCAATAAAGTATGCGCATATTTTTGATTCTTTGGATTGCGCCAATCGTCCTCATGGGCATTTGGTATGGTCTTGCGTCCAATGATTTTGGCTATGTCATGTTCTCCCGTGAAGTGCATGACAAAGTGTTTGCGATTTATGCCAATATGTTGGGTGTCGACCCAGAAATTCTTCCCGGCATGGCAGCGCGGGCTATTGTTTTCGATAGCGGAATTGTGGCGTTGATCATTGCTTTCAAGAAACGAGCAACTTTGATCCCATTCCTGCGTCAGTTCTTCAATCGATCACGCACTTCTGCAAGCGCATCAATACAACCTTGAAGAATGATGCTGGCGGCGGCGTGATCAATGGATTTCGCCCGTTTCTTGCGAGATAAATCGGCTTCCAACATGTATTGTTCCGCAGTGTAGCTGGACAATCTTTCATCCCAATAGATCAGTGGCAAATCCGTATGTCGCTCCAGATTTCGAGCAAATGCTCGAGTGCTCTGAACGCGCGGCCCTTCTGATCCATCCATATTGAGCGGCAGACCGAGGACAAAACCTTCGACTTTTTCTGATGTCGCAAACTCCATCATTTCTTTCACATCTGCGGTGAACTTTGTGCGGCGAATTGTTTTCACGGCGGATGCGATAGACCAATTAGAATCTGAAATGGCCAAGCCAATTGTTTTCGTGCCCAAATCCAGCCCAAGAAGACGTCCGCGCCCATTGAGCAATGTAGCAAATTGTTCAACAGTGATATCAGGTGGATTGGCCATTTGGTGTTGTTAGCAGATTCGACACGGAAAACAGGAATAAACGGTATGAAAATCACTTGGTACGGACATTCCGCCTTTAAGCTGGAGACTGATAAGGCCAAGATTCTTGTCGATCCGTTCTTCACTGGCAATCCAAGTTTCAAGGAAGATGATCGCGAGACCGCACTGGATGGTTTGACCCACATCGCTTTGACCCATGGTCATGGAGACCATATTGGTGACACGGTCGCGATTGCCAAGCAAACGGGCGCGACCGTGATTGCCAATGGCGACCTTGGCAATTGGCTCGGCGGCAAAGGTGTCAAAAACATCGATGTGGGCAACACGGGTGGAACGGTACATCACGACGGGTTTTCCATGACATGGGTTCAAGCGTTTCATTCGTCTGCTCATGTGGATGAAGATGGTGTTGCGCACAGTTTGGGCATGCCGAATGGATTGGTGTTTCATTTCGAAAATGGAAAGTCCGTTTATCACATGGGTGATACGGATATTTTTGGAGACATGGCGCTGATTAACGAACTACACCAACCTCAGATTGGTTTGGTGCCGATTGGCGATCGCTACACAATGGGTGGCGCAATTGCAGCTTTATCCTGCAAACGTTTCTTCGACTTTGAGACTATTATTCCGTGTCACTTTGGAACTTTTCCAGCTATCGACCAGACAGCAGACAGTTTCTTGGCAGCTATGGATGGCAGTGACAAAGTGAAATTAGCCGAGATTGGTGTGGCTTTGGAATTTTAACACCAATGCAATTGCAGGCTTTTCAACGATTGACTATAGAGCAGTGAAACTCCCCAACACGGATACACAACATGTCTGTTGATACCGCTACAGTTAAGCGCGTTGCCAAACTTTCCCGCATCGCAATCACCGATGAACGCGCGGAAAGCATGCGCGAAGAACTCAACACTATTTTAGGTTTCGTTGAGCAATTGAATGATGTTGATGTAGATGGTGTCGAACCCATGACTTCGGTGGTGGATATGGAAATGCCAAAACGTGTGGATGAAGTGAGCGACGGAAATATCGCCGATGACGTAACCGCAAATGCACCCGCTAGCGAAGACAATTTCTTCATGGTGCCCAAAGTGGTCGAATAAACCGAATTCGATCTTGTCACTTTCAAACTCCCAATTCAGAAAATTCCGTTCCTATGACCGATCTCACTTCTCTCACAATCTCTGAAGCCCGTGAAAAACTTCGCGCTAAGGAAATTACTTCAACAGAACTCACGAGTGCTTATCTTGAAGCGGCGAATGCCGCGAACAGCTCTTTGAATGCGTTTGTGACAATGACGGATGATTTGGCGATCGAGCAAGCCAAAGCATCGGATGCCAAATTGGCGCAAGGCGAGGGTGGCGACCTAGAAGGTATTCCTTTGGGGATCAAAGATCTGTTCGCGACCAAAGGTGTGCACACGCAAGCCTGTTCGCACATTCTCGATGGTTTTGAGCCGCGTTATGAATCCACAGTCACACAAAACTTGTTTGACGATGGCGCAGTCATGATTGGGAAACTCAACATGGACGAGTTCGCCATGGGGTCTTCCAATGAAACTTCTTACTATGGGGCGGTGACAAACCCGTGGCGTAGTGAAGACGGCACCAAGCTGGTTCCCGGTGGTTCATCCGGCGGGTCTGCAAGTGCCGTTGCTGCACATCTTTGCGCTGGCGCAACCGCAACAGACACTGGCGGCTCTATTCGCCAACCAGCAGCGTTTACAGGAACCGTTGGCATCAAGCCCACTTATGGACGTTGTTCGCGCTGGGGTACCGTTGCGTTTGCTTCATCGCTTGATCAGGCAGGGCCCATCACCCGCGATGTGCGTGATGCTGCGATCATGTTGAAATCTATGGCATCGCCGGACGTCAAAGACACCACATGCGCCGACCTGCCTGTGCCGGACTATGAAGCGTCTATTGGCAAATCTATCAAAGGTATGAAAATTGGTATTCCCAAGGAGTATCGTTTGGACGGCATGCCGCCAGAGATTGAGCAGCTTTGGCAAAAAGGCATCGAAATGATGAAAGATGCTGGTGCGGAGATTATTGATATTTCGCTGCCGCATACAAAATACGCTTTGCCTGCTTACTACATCGTGGCGCCTGCGGAAGCCTCGTCAAACCTAGCGCGTTATGATGGTGTGAAATACGGCCTTCGTGTTGACGGCGGTTCCATTGATGAAATGTATGAAAATACCCGTGCTGCCGGTTTTGGCGAAGAGGTGAAACGCCGCATCATGATTGGCACATATGTTCTGTCTGCCGGTTTCTACGATGCTTACTACATTCGAGCGCAGAAAGTTCGCACACTTATTAAACAGGATTTTGAAGCTGCGTTCGCGCAAGGCATAGATACAATTTTGACGCCCGCCACACCATCAGCTGCTTTTGCAATTGGGGACAAAGAAATGGCCGCTGATCCTGTGAAAATGTATCTCAATGATGTGTTTACGGTCACCGTGAATATGGCTGGA
>CALHHQ010000156.1 GCA_938030645.1 uncultured Rhizobiaceae group bacterium | reverse complement strand
AGGTTGACAGATATGATTTCTAGATACATAATTAATATATTAATTAAATAACGGTGATATAAAATGGCAAGCTTTGGCAATTCACTTCCAATGATGATGCATCGGACTCTCGATGCAATTATGCCCAAATACCGGGAATTGTTTTCAAAGTACGAGCTGACAGAACAACAATGGCGGGTGCTTCGCGTATTGTGGACAACTGGCCGGGTAACTTCCATTCAATTGGCCCAAAGCACATTGCTCCCCGCTCCGAGTCTGGTTGGAATTATCGACCGGCTCGAAAAGAAGGGCCTCGTTGTCAGACTGAGATCGAAACAAGATCGCCGCGTCGTTTATGTAAGCGCCACTCCCATAGGCAAAGCACTTGGAAAAGAAGTTGCTCCATTTGTTGATGAGATAAACGACGGCATTCAATCTGCAGTTTCAGAGAAAGAGTGGAATGCTCTGCAACAAACTCTGGAAAAAATTTCAAATCACATGAACGAAACCAAGTTGAAAAAAGTCAGCAACGGCTGACCCAAAAACCACCTCCAGCAAGGACCCAAATCATGGAAGACGCAAGCGCACTAGATACAAAGCCCGAAACGCCTTCAGGCATCGTGGAAGAAGCAACGACAAATAAGGCCCACGGCATTCGAACTGGTGAACAGTATTTAGAAGGTTTGCGCGATGATCGTGAAATCTGGACCAAAGGCGCGCGTGTAGCCGATGTAACTATCGAACCTGGTATGAGAGGCGGCGCTGAAACACTGGCAAGTTTCCTCGATAATCAGCATACCGAAGCGTTCCGCGACACGGTAACTTACGTTGATGATGATGGTGATCGTTGCGCCATGGCTTACAAGGTCCCCAAATCAAAAGAGGATGTTCTCGCCCGTGGTCGCGCTTATTATGAATGGGCCAAATGGTCCAATGGCATGTTCGGCCGAACACCCGACTATAAAAACGCATCTTTGATGGCCTTTGCGTCTGCCACTAGCTTCCTAGCGCAAGGAACAAAAGGCAATGCTGATTTCGCAAACAATATGACCAGCTTTTACGACTATGCGCGAAAAAACGATAAGGTCCTCACACACACTTTGGTCAATCCAAGCGTCAACTTTCAACAAGCTGCATCCGGGAAATTTAGCGACAAAGTTGCTCTTCAGGTTGTCAAAGAAACCGATGCAGGAATAGTGGTAAACGGCGCACGTTTGCTGGCAACGCTTGGACCACTCGCCGACGAGATTGAAGTCTTTCCGTCAACGCTGCTCAGAGCCGATGAAGACAACATTCCGTTTGCATTTGCGTTTGCCATTCCAATTGCAACACCGGGTCTCAAACTGATGTGTCGCGATACATACGACCATGAAAAGTCGCACTTCGATGCACCACTTTCTTCACGTTACGAAGAAATGGATGCCGTTGTGATCTTTGAAAATGTGTTCGTACCCTGGGAACGCGTGTTCATGTACGGGGAACCCCATCTTTGCAATCAGGCGTTCAACACGACCAACGCTGTCATCCATATGATGCATCAAGTGGCTTGCAGCAAACTCGCAAAGGCAGAATTCATTGTTGGTATTCTGTGTTCCATCGCCAAGGCAACGGGACGCGACAAAGACCTCTACACAAAAGGACTGATAGCCGAAGTTATGCAAATGACTGAAAGTGTGCGGGCGATGTTGTTTTCGGCGGAAGCGCAATCCCATGAAGATCAGTACGGCAATTTTGTGCCGCTTCGCGGGCCAATCGATACATCGCGAAACGTATTCCCCAAAATGTATCCGCGCATGATTGAAATCATGCAAATGCTGGGATCTTCTTCTCTGATGGCCACTCCTGCGGAAGCGGATTTTTCAAACGAAATGTCGCATGATGTGCAACAATATTTTCAACTTACAAATCTGGAATCGAAAGATCGCGTTGCGCTCTATCGCCTTGCGCATGATGTGGCAATTTCAGGTTTTGGAACGCGTCAGGCATTGTACGAACGTTTCTTCTTCGGTCCCCCCGCTCTTATGGCTTCAGGCTATTACGACTTGTATGACAAAGAGCCGTTGATGGGCCGTGTCGACGACCTCTTGGCGAAGGCTTAGTTCATGACCGGCTCTGACGCAGAATCCTTCAGTTCTAGAGATTTTCGGGACGCACTCTCAAGCTTTGCGACGGGTGTTACAATTGTAACAACAACCGATGCAGATAATAATCCAGTCGGCATGACAGCCTCGAGCTTCAATTCTGTTTCAACAGAACCACCATTGATCCTTTGGAGTGTTACCAAAACGGCGCAAAGCGCTCCGGTATTCAAAGCCGCAGAACATTTCGCTGTTCATGTTTTAGCGACGGATCAAACGGATCTCTCCAACAAATTTGCAAAGAGTGGAGCCGACAAATTTGGTGACACATCATATTCGATAGACGCTGCCGGAGTTCCGATTTTGGACAATATAGCTGCACGTTTCGACTGCAAAACGTGGCAAATTTACGAAGGTGGAGATCACTGGATTATTGTTGGAGAAGTTCTGGCAATTGAAAGCGCCAAAAAAGAAGGTTTGGTTTTTGGTGGGGGAACTTATGCTATTGCTTCTCCGCTCACAACGCCGAAGCAAAATGGCGAAGCTGAAGTCGGTTCAACTGACTTGGTCGACAACATGTTGTTCTATCATCTCTCGCGGGCGTACCATCAAATGGCACATCAGTTTCATGAAGAGGTGAGAAACAAGGGGCTCACGGTCGCAGAATGGAGAATTTCTGCTTCACTCTTCGGTCAAGCCAAATGCACACTTTCAGACCTTGCATCGCGCACTTTTTTGGACCCAATTTCCATGGAAGACATTCTGTCTGCAATGGAAGAACAAGGGCTGTGTGACTTGACTGAAAGCAATGGAATTCGTGTTGCTCAAGGCACACTCAAAGGCCATAAAAGAGTCGAAGATTTGATCAACCTTGCCAACGAAAACGAAACATCCATTTTGTCTAGCATAACTGACGTATCGCCAGACGTTTTAAAATCAACTTTGAAAAAGATAACAAATGGAGCACTCAATTCCTAAGGAGTGGACCCAGTTCATCGCACCAATGCCTAGGGGACAATTGAATGACTGTCTTGATCGCTGGAGGCGGCATTGCAGGCCTCACTATGGGCCTTACACTTCACCAATTGGGTATTCCGTTCCGCATCTATGAGTCGGTTGGCACCATGAAGCCTTTGGGTGTTGGGATAAACATCCAACCAAACGCCGTCAGAGAACTGTTCGATTTAGGTCTTGAAGCGGCATTGGATCGTTGCGGCGTTCGCACAAAGGAATATGGGTTCTTCACCAAAACTGGTCTTGAGATTTGGACCGAGGAACGCGGTCTTTCAGCTGGTTACAAATGGCCTCAATATTCTCTCCATCGCGGAAAATTGCAGATGGAGCTGTATGAAGCCCTCGTCAAGCGCGCCGGGCCAGATGCGATTGTAACAGGGCATGCAGCAATCCGTTACGAAACAAAAGACGATGAAGTCGTTTTGCATTTAAACGGACCCGACGGCCCTCTTTCTGCAACAGGAAAAATTCTGCTGGCGGCGGATGGAATAAACTCCGCCCTAAGAGCGCAAATGTATCCATCTGAAGGTGAACCCATCTGGAACGGTTGTGTCTTGTGGAGAGCCACGAGCAGAGGCAAAGCGTTTCGAACCGGCGCATCTATGATTTTGGCTGGACATGATGATATTCGATTTGTGGCATACCCAATCACAGAGCCAGACCCTGAAACAGGCGAAGCGGAAATAAACTGGATCGCCGAAATAAGACGCGATCCAGAAAGTGGTTGGCGCAAAGCTGATTACAATGCCGCCTCTGACATTCAGACATTTCTTCCAACATTTGCCAATTGGAATTTCGATTGGCTCGATTGCCCGAACCTAATCACAAGTGCAAAAGAGGTTTTCGAGTACCCAATGGTAGACCGAGATCCGCTTCCAAAATGGACGGATGGTCTTGTGACCCTCATGGGGGATGCTGCTCACCCAGCCTATCCCGTTGGTTCAAACGGCGCGAGCCAGGCTGTCGTCGATGCCCGTCTCATCGGATCCATGTTTCAAAAACATGGAATTGGGACAAAGGCACTTCAAGCATTCGAAGACATCGTGCGTCCCCAAATGACCAAGGTGGTCAAAGCAAACCGCAGCGGCGGAGGCCCTGATGGCGTGATGCAAATGGTTGAGGATAAATGCGGGGGCGTTTTCGACAATATTGAGGATGTCATTCCGCGTACGGAACTGGCTGCCCATGCTGAAAAATACAAAGCGATGGCAGGATTTTCAATTCAAGATCTCAACAATCAACCGCCACTTCTGACGCTCCCTTAAAGCAATTTTCGACGCGATGATAAAGATTGCCAAGCCTTCTAAAACAACTCTAAGTTACAAATGGATTTCAACTCTCAAATGATACGCGAATTCAATGTTTACCGACCGAATTGAAGGCAAATGGATCAGCTTGTTTGCAGAAGCTTTTGCATTGTCAGGCGTTCAAAAAAACGATGAAGTTGCTATCTTGTCAGAGACACAATCTCGCTCTCTCAATGTGCACCTGAGCGAACTTGCATTGGTTCAATTGGGCGCAAAACCGGCTCATATCGTTGCAACATCACCAGCACAAACTGCACCCATTCCCATTCGCTCGACGGGCGCATCCTCTGCACTTCAATTCAACTCCCCAATCATGGCCGCACTTTCATTTGGTGGCCTAATTGTGGACTGCAGTGTTGAAGGCCTGCTCCATGCAGCTGAACTGCCAGAGATTTTGAAATCCGGTTCACGCGTGATGATGATATCCAACGAACATCCCGACATTCTTGAAAGAGTAGGATCTGATCCAGATCTGAAGGAACGTGTGAAAACAGGCATGAAAATGATGCGTGGTGCAAGAGAAATGCATGTCACCTCAACTGCTGGAACAGACCTTACAATTAGTTTGGAAGGCGCTGTAGTTGGCGGCGGATGGGGCTTTACGACAACACCTGGCACCATCACCAATTGGCCAGGCGGATTGTGCTTGGCATTCCCAGCCCAAGGCACAACTTCGGGCACTTTGGTTTTGGACAAAGGCGATCAAAATCTCACATTCAAACGTTACTTAGAAAGCCCAATTCGGCTCACCATTGAAGATGACTATGTCACCGAAATCGAAGGCGACAATCTGGATGCAGAACTGATGAAAGCCGCCATTGAGGTTTGGAACGACAAAGACGCCTATGCCACATCTCATGTCGGTTGGGGCATGAACAATCAAGCCAAGTGGGCCGCTATGGCACATTACGATAAATCAGATCACAACGGAACCGAACAACGTGTTTTCGCAGGGAGCTTTCTGTTTTCAACCGGTGCTAACGAGATCGCGAAACGCTACACGCTCGGCCATTTCGATCTGCCCATGCGCAATTGTTCAATTCAGTTGGACGGAAAAGACGTTGTGGTTGAAGGTAAGCTAATCGAGATGTTGGCATGACATCGTCTTACACCAGCGTAGGCGACAGTCGCGATTGTGTTTTCTA
>CALHHQ010000155.1 GCA_938030645.1 uncultured Rhizobiaceae group bacterium | reverse complement strand
TCCATTGTGGATTTTTGTGCCAGTGTGAGGTGGTCGCCTTCTATGCCGATGCGTGCAGCACCATCGGTCAACTTTCCAACGGCGCGCCAGTAGTTGTTGCGCTGCCAATCGGTGTAAATCACGCTGTCGCAGTGAGACTGCCGCCATGGTTGGCTTCCATCGATATTGGCGGAGACTACGGTGCAATGAGTTCGCGAAACCACACACGCATAAGGCCTTCCAAAGGCGCAGTATAAAAAGCCGGAATAATACGAAATATTGTGCATCGATGTGAGCACAACATGGGACACATCGAGTTTCTCCATGATGCTGCGCAAAGTGGAAATTCGGCGGTCATATTCAGCCTGCGAAAACGCAAGTGGCGCTTTTTCGCCGTTGTGACGGGTAAAGAAATCTGGGCGATCTAAAAGGTTTGGCATAATGCTCTCCCAACCATTCCGGCAAAGAGAACCTGTGCCGGAAAAACATCCGGGCGTTCAGGACGGTGAAACAACCGCATTACTGCGATCAAAACACACGCTCATGTGCAACGACGCCATCGTTGCGAGCAAAATCTGATTATCTGCTACTTTTAGATGGGTCAAACAAAAAACGCGCCCGTTTTACACAGACGCGTTTTTCGGTTTTTCAAAGTCTACAGTTCGAAACTAAGCGGCTTTCTTCAACTCAACTTCATCCACAATCGGCGCTTCAGCCGTTTTCTTCACTGGCTCAAACACGAACAGTGTGGAGCGGAAGCCAACTTGCAAATATGCAATGCTGAGCAGCATCAAGCCGAGACCTTTCATTGGCATGCGACGCACTTCTTTCATTTCAAGACCATGGGCGGCGCCCAGTTTTTGCAGATGCCCTTTAAACCAACCCGGATATTGGACAACCAAGCGGCCATTGTCTTCCAGATGATTATGCACTTCTGCAAACAGAACCGGCAGATAGCGCACAGATGTGGCAAACTGGTTCTCTTCGTCTTCAAAGTCGGTCGCTATATATGGTGGGTTCGCGATCACTAGATCGAACTTGCCTTCAACCTGTTCAAACATATCGCTTACCACGACATCCATGTTGGTGACGCCAAATTTCTCTGCGTTTTCAATGGTGTTTTGAACGGCAATTTCGCTGATGTCAGTTGCGAGAACGGTTTTTGCTTTTTCTGCAGCAAACACAGCGCCAACGCCACAGCCGCAACCGAGATCAAGAACGCGGTCACCAGCTTCACAATATTCAGCAATCGTGTGTTCGTTTTCTAAGGGCTTATAGACGCCTGGAGACACGGTGAACTTTCTACCTTCAACTGTTTTATATGGCCACGCTGCGTTGAGCTTGCGCACATACCAGTACCAAAAGGTCATCAAGCCTTGTTTGTATGCAGAATAAATTCCCATGAGTTCGTCCCTCTTTGCAATTTTGCGGACACTCAAAAGGGAAAACCTTAATTTAGGGTGCGATGGCGCGGTCGAGGTACGCTGGAACTGAAATCAAGATTAACAATGTCTTTTTGCGGTGACGTTGGGTTCGCTCAAGCTTTCTTGACCCAGCGCCCGTCATCCTGTTGCCAGTAAGCGAGATCGTGTCCAGCAGCTTTTTCAATTTTCCAACGGTCGCGTGCTTCCATGACTGCTTCTTCATCGTGCCCGTCGAACATGTAAATACCGCGCGTGTAAGAAGACAAATCAGGAGCGACAGCGCCAGCCACAATAAAGCGCACCGCCGCGTTGTTTGGGTTTTCCGTCAAAGACGTCAGCCAGATGGGTTGATCGGATGGATCGCCCGTCACGCTTTCTTCACACGCATGAGGCAAAAAACTGTTCTCTTTATAGGTCCACAAATGATCATCGAGCGTATCGCGGCGCTCTTCAGTTCCCGTTTGAACGACCACGTTCCAATCGCGTGCGAGACATTTTTCCAGAAGGTCCGGCAATGCTTGCTCTAAACGCAATTCAGTGAGGTGGTAAAACACGATCTCGGTCATGTGATCACTTTCAGGCCAGAAGTGTTCTCGTGCAAGATTGCACGATTTTCATCAACATGCTTTGCTCAACTTCTCATTCATGATCAAGGGGTAAAAATCATGAGAAAGACTAAACCTGTGGCGGCAGTTTTTAGCGTCGCATTTGGGCTTTGGTTCGGTGCACTTAGCGCGTATGCACAAGATGACCGAACCTGTTCCATTTCCGATGGCAGAGTTGTCTGCGCTGACAGCACAGCGGATCGAAAAGCTGTCTTCGATGCATTGGCCAACCCTAAAAGCGCACAATATTTCAACAACCTGTTGGCGCAACCTGGATTTTCATTGGATATCAAGCGTCGTGAAACTTATCGCCGTTCTTTGGAACGAAACAGGCGAGCGATGCACAGATACGCGCGTGCTCAGCATCGCAATTATCGCCGTCGTAAAATAGACAGTGCAACATACGAAGAAGTTGTTGCTGGATATAAGTCTGCGGTGAAAACGTATCGAGCGGCAATGAACGTTTATCGCGGCACTGTCTGGCACAGCAAGTTCCCGTCAAGATACGCCGAATAGCGATCGCTTGCGGAACAAAGGCGTTTCCTTTGCTCCGCGACCAGACCTATTTCTCGTAATTGTCGGCCACCAAACGGTCGAGCAAACGCACACCAAAACCTGATGCCCAAGATTTATTGATGTCGGTTTGAATGGACCCCATAGCAGTGCCCGCAACATCCAAATGTGCCCATGGCGTTTCGCCCACATAGCGGTGCAGAAATTGCGCTGCAGTGATGGACCCAGCGTAGCGACCGCCGGTGTTTTTCATATCCGCGTTTTTGGAGTCGATCAGCTTGTCATATTCTGGGCCGATTGGCAGGCGCCACAATTTCTCTTGGGTTGCTAAACCAGCTTGCGCCAATTGCTCAGACAACTCGTCATCGTTTGAAAACATACCCGCATGATGATTGCCAAGAGCCACAAGTACGGCACCTGTGAGTGTCGCCAAATTGACCATGAATTTCGGCTTAAACTTCTTGTTGCAGTGCCAAAGAGCATCCGCAAGCACCAGGCGTCCTTCAGCATCTGTGTTCAAAATCTCGATAGTTTGGCCAGACATGGAGGTGACAATATCGCCTGGGCGTTGCGCGTTGCCGTCTGGCATGTTTTCCACCAAGCCGATGATGCCGACAACGTTGGCCTTGGCTTTGCGGGCCGCTAGTGCGTGCATCAGGCCAGTCACTGCAGCGGCGCCCCCCATATCGCCCTTCATGTCTTCCATGCCACCAGCAGGTTTCAACGAAATACCGCCGGTATCGAATGTCACGCCTTTGCCAACAAATGCGATTGGCTGGTCTTTTGCCTTCCCGCCTTTCCACTGGATAATCGCCATACGCGGAGGGTTTCTCGACCCTTGGGAGACGCCAAGCAGCGCACCCATTTTTAGAGCTTTCATGGCTTTCTCGTCGAGGATTTCCACCTGACAACCGAGCTTTTTCAACTCGCTTGCGCGTTTTGCGAACTCTTTTGGCGTCAGAACATTTGCAGGTTCGTTCACCAAATCACGCGCCAGCATCACACCATTTGTTACACCAATCTGTTCTGCCCAGA
>CALHHQ010000154.1 GCA_938030645.1 uncultured Rhizobiaceae group bacterium | reverse complement strand
TCGAAGTCGAAGTCAGCGTCAAACATCAAAGCACCACGAAAAGCCGTCCAAAGCCCGTATTCAGGATGAATAAACAAACCGATGGGCGACTGTTTCATACCCGTTGCCTGCCCAGCCCATTTTTGAAACGGCCAGATTTTCTCTCCAAATGGAAACCGCAATTCCGCTTTCAGTCCACGCGCTGTGGGCTTTAGAACCGTTTCCGTCCAACGATCCAATGCATTGCTTTCACCATCGGAGAATTCTTCCGAAGCCGTAAAAGCGGGCCATAAACTGCTGCCAATATTGCCCACCAGCAAGCCCGCAGTTCCCTGCTCATCTCGAAACCAACCGAATTGCAGAAGGCCGAAAGGCGCGAGCAATGCCCGCGCCTCGTTTTGCAGACTATCTGCCTTTGAAGTTTGATTGGTCAAAAAAGAAGCCTGGTCAATTATCGTGTTTTCGAGAGTGACCCTGCCATGCGAACCAACTGAACGAAAGCACTGCGATAGCCGAACTTGTCGTCCCCTTTTGCCGCATGCGCCATATTTGCGATCTGATCATAATTCATATCGTCCAACGCTGGTGTTCCACGAAGCTTTTGACCAAAAGCGGCAACCGCTGTTGCAAAACTTACATCTTGAGATACCGCGTCTTGCTTGTCATCAGGACCACTCATATTGAGGGGCGTGGACAACAATTTGCTCTTGTTTTCGTTCGGCAGTTTATACCGCATTTTTAAGAAACCGACTTCACCATAAGCGTTTTCGGCTGCAGCAGATTTGGCATCGCCATAACGCAACGGATCAACCAGCACTGCCGGACTGCCCACAGGCGTAAGTTCGTAAATCGCAGTGACCGAATGACCGGCGCCAATATCACCTGCATCCACTTTATCGTTGTTAAAATCTTCACGTTTCAGAGCGCGGGTTTCGTAACCAATCAAGCGATATTCGGCGATTTTCGATGGATCAAACTCCACTTGAATTTTCAAGTCTTTGGCGATGGGAAACAGCGTACCACCAGATTCATCAACCAACGCTTTTTGGGCTTCAGCCAATGTATCGATGTAAGCCGCCTGCCCGTTTCCATTTTGCGCCAACGATTGCATCAAGGTGTCGTTGATATTGCCTTTGCCGAATCCGAAGACAGAAAGAAAAACACCAGATTTTCTTTTCTCGGCAATGTAATCCTTGAGCTGATTTGGATCGGAAATTCCGACATTGAAATCACCATCAGTCGCCAGCATCACACGGTTCACACCGTCTTTCACAAAGTTCTGCTCGGCCAAACGATAAGCCTGTTCGATACCTTGCGCACCGGCAGTGGAGCCACCAGCTTTCAGGTTTTCCAAAGCGTTGATAATGGTCGATTGGTTTGATGCTTCTGTGGGTTCCAAAACTGTTGCAGACCGACCCGCATAGGTCACAATCGAAACTTTATCAGTTGGATTCAGTTTCTGAAGCAGAAGACGGAAAGACTTGATCAACAATGGTAATTTATCTTGCGAACTCATGGAGCCAGACACATCCAGCAAAAATACAAGGTTCGCGGCCGGCTGCTCTGCAGTCTCCACGTCAAAGCCTTTGATGCCTATATGCATGAGCTTCGTGTGTTCATTCCACGGCGTTGGCATGATGGTCACCGTCGGCTTAAACGGCTGTGCTTTTGTTTCTGGCAACGGGTAAGAATACGGGAAATAATTGATCAACTCTTCCACCCGCACCATGTCTTTGCGCGGTAGTGCACCGTCCATAATCGAGCGACGCACACGAGAGTACGACGCCGTGTCCACATCGATTGAGAATGTGGACACTGGAGATGTCGCAACGGCTTTCACGCCACTATCTTTAAACTCAGGAAATTGCTCATTGTCGATTGTTGGCGCGGCAGGAACAGGCATCGGTTCCGCAGCTATTCTTCCGCCATTTTGCAATGGCGCCGCCGTTGTTCTCACCTGTCCAATACTACGCTTGCGCATTGATTTTGATGCAGTTTGAACTCTTGAAGTGTCAACCGAACCATCAGCTAAACTATTCTGGCCAGATGCCGCAAAGTTTTCAGCAAGAGGCTTTCGGACCTCGGCTTCAGATGCTTTGATGGATTTAGATACGTCCCTTTTAACTGTGATCTGATCTGGTTTGGCTTTGTCAGCACGAGTTTCCAACCCAGCAATCTCTGGGTTTCCAACATCATAATTGTCCAGCGCAATCACACCAACAACAGGCACAAGCATAACACCAGCAACGGCAGCCATTGCGGCGGGTTTCATGTCCCAAACGGGTTTCAAAATCGAATTCATAAGTCCACTCCAAATTGTATTTGTTATGGAGGTGGGACGTGTCTCGGTTTCAATTCCTTGGGTGGCCGCGGATTTTTTTTCCAATTGGGATTCGTCAAAGGCATCCATAGCCGCATTGACTGCACGTTCCTTGGCTGATTCCGAAACCGCTGGAGCTTTCAAATTTTCGAGTTTTTTCAGGTCATCATCAATCATATCAGTTTCCAACCTTCTCTTCTTCCAAGAACAGAACTTTCAGCCGTTTCTTCCCGTCATGAATATTTGAGGCAATCGTGCCTTCCGCGCAGTCGAGCGCAGCTGCAGCATCTGCATGGCTCAACCCCTCCCCAAACACCAAAAGCAAGCAATCGCGTTGCCGATCAGGAAGTTTACGCACTGCGCGCCATAGTGTTTCAGTCTCATCATCCTGTTCGACGTCAGGTGTTTGAACGTCGGGGCGAGACGGTTCCGCCGCCCATGCATCCAGTTTTCGAGTGCGCGATGCATTCTTACGATGGTGATCCCGCGTTGCATTCAACACCACACGATACAGCCAAGTGGAAAACTTCGATTGGCCTGTAAAGCTTTGGATGGTCTGCCCCAATCGCACGCACACGTCTTGAGCAATGTCTTCGGCATCTTCGCGATTGCCGCAATATTTCCATGCAACACGAAACATGGTGTCGTAATGACGTGAAATCAGCGCAGCAAACGCCGCCCGATCCCCATCAATCGCACGCTGAACCAGCATTTCATTTCCAACATCTTCTTTCATATTCAGACGTTAGACGAAACCAATTGGGTTTTCCTTGGGTCGCTTTTGAAAATAATTCAAAAAAAAGACGCAAATCAGCTTTTTATGGCCGAGCGCCAGACTTCTTTGTGAATGAAGTCGGCTATAAGTTCGTTGCCTTGAACTTCCCGATTATGTGGTGCCCTGACCTCGCGCTTTCAGGTAAATGCATCAGGCATAGAGTTCTTTTTGACCGCCACAAATTCATCGAGCGCTTCGCGAACAGCAGGGTCCATTGCTGGCGCCTCATGTTCGTTGATCCACTGTTCAGCTTTTTCACGCGCACGTTCTGGCGCAGACTTCGCCCCCTCAGCTTCCCACTGTTCAAATGAATTGTTGTCGGCGATCTCGGAGCGGAAGAATGCTGTCTGAAAATTCGCCTGTGTGTGAGCTGCACCGAGATAGTGACTGCCCTCGCCCAATCCAACTTCGCGGATTGCGTCCAACGCTTGGCCATTTTCATCAACAGCGACGCCCTGCGCCATCTTTTGTTGCGCAGCCAGTTGATCGCAATCCATGACGAACTTCTCGAAAGAAGAAACGAGTCCACCTTCCAACCATCCAGCCGCATGAAGCGAAAAGTTCACACCGCCAAGCAAAGTTGCGTTCAGCGTGTTCGCGCTTTCATAAGCGGCTTGCGCATCTGGCAATTTTGAGCCCGTCAATGAACCGCCCGAACGAAACGGAAGGTTGAACTTCCGCGCAAATTGCGCTGCTCCATAAAGAACTTGGCTTGGCTCTGGAGTGCCGAAAGCTGGTGCACCAGACTGCATGGAAATGGATGTCGCAAATGTGCCCATAATAACGGGTGCACCCGGGCGGCAAAGTTGCGAAAAGGCAATCGCTGCCTGCGCCTCTGCGAGCACCTGCGTAAGTGTCCCTGCCACTGTTACGGGAGACATGGCGCCGCCCACAATAAACGGTGAAATAATACAAGCTTGATTGGCGCGAGCATAAACCTTCAACGCGCCCAACATCGTATCATCCATCACCAAGGGTGAATTGATGTTGATCAGCGATGTAACCACGCAATTGTTGTCAACAAACTGTTCGCCAAACAGAATTTTCGACATTTCAACCGTGTCGGCAGCCCGTTCTGGTGCAGTCACAGACCCCATATACGGTTTGTCAGAAAGCGTCATATGCGCGTGAACCATATCAAGATGGCGCTTGTTCACCGCCACATCGCTTGGTTCAACCACTGTGCCACCGCTGTGATGCATGGCAGGAGCCGCGTAGGCCATTTTCACAATATTGCGAAAATCTTCCATCGTGCCGTAGCGGCGTTCACCATCAAGTGCACGAACGAATGGAGGGCCATAAACAGGAGCGAAAACTGTGCCTTTGCCACCAATTTCCACACTGCGCTCAGGATTGCGGGCATGTTGTGTGAATGTGGAAGGAGCTGTCTTCATCAACTCACGACAAAGACCTTTTGGAAAATGCACCCGCTCGCCTTGAACATCGGCACCAGCTTCTTTCCACATCGCCAATGCTTCGGCATCATCACGGAACTCAACGCCCACTTCTTCCAGCACGGTGTCAGCGTTACGCTCAATAATCTCCATCGCTTCATCATCAAGAATTTCAAACTCTTTGATCTTGCGTGTGATGTAAGGAAACGATGCTACTTTTGCGTTCGTTCTTGATGCACGGCGCGCCGCCGCACCGCCACCCGCTCTGCCCCCGCGACCGCGTCGTCCTGTTTCTGTTTCGCTCATAATTATGCTCCGGAACGAAAGACTGCGCATTCTGACTGCGCTTGGTATTGGCACTATCTTGCCAGCGACACGTAAACAACTGCCTTAAAGCGAAACCTACTGTCGCACGCACGACGATGACATTGGCCTGCTTTTACTTTTTCTGGCGAAAATCTTGATGACACCCTTTGCATGTACCAGCAATTTGCTGAAACACGGGTTCAATATCCGATTTTGAAGTGGCCGTTACACTGGCTTTTGCCAATTGTGCCGAAGCAGTTTCAAGCACAGTGACAATTCTCTGAA
>CALHHQ010000153.1 GCA_938030645.1 uncultured Rhizobiaceae group bacterium | reverse complement strand
TGCGTTATTTTGATTTCTATTCCCGTACGGCGTTGGGCCAAATCCCGTGAGATTAAGGCGGGCCAGAAAACTCTTTCTGGCGTTGGTGCGATCTATGGTGCCTTATCAGGTGTTTCAATTGGGCCTGGCATGTTGCTTGTTCCGTTCATGCTTGGGTATGGTTTGCGGAAGGAACAATTGGTTGCGACGCTGGCTGTGATCGCTTTGATGACGAACATCACTCGTGTCAGTGTGTTTGGAGCTACAGATCTTTTTGACAGTCAGTATATTCTGATCGGCATACTATGTGGCCTTATGACAATCCCGGGCAATTGGATTGGACGCACATTGCTGAGGCGAATGACGAATGAAAACCATTCAGGATTGGTTGATGTGCTTACTGTGCTTGGAGCGCTCAACTTCTTCTGGCTGGCGATACGTTAGTTCAGTTCGTGTCATTACTTTTGAACACATGAACGGTCCCCGAGGCCTTGGAGTCTGATCAGATCAAAAATCGCGGTTTCGTTCAGTCTCTGGACGATGAAATTGAGGTGCCCACACTGCCGTTTCGATTGGGCCAAGCGAAAGCATATAGACCAGTTTCCCGCGCGCCCAAGCATGGTGAACATTCAGATGAAATTCTCAACTGGCTTGAGCAACCGAATTTTGCGGATGAGTTCTGAGATCAATTATAGTGAAGTGGCCAACGTAAAGTTTTGGCTTTTTTTTGCTATGAGGCTGCAGATCTTCGAGTTCCCACCACTAATATATAATTTCAAAAATTGGCACAAAAAAAAGGGCGGATAGCTCCGCCCTTTTCAGTAGATCGATCAATAGGATGGATTATTTAATCCAGGTGTTGACCGTGTCCATGTTGTCTTTCACCCAAGCTTCGGCAACGTCTTGTGCGTCCATTTCATCGCGGCCGATTTTCAAGATCCAGTCGTTCACAACAGCTGGGTCGAGTTTAATCTGCTTGAGAAACTTGGCAGCTGCCGGATTACGCTTTTCAAGCGACTTCGAAAATGAAACGTAGATTTTGGCGTCAGGAGTTTGGCAAGCTGCTTTGGAAGCTTCCAACCAATCGTCTTGGTCTAGTTTCAAGTCCATGCAACCTTCAGTGTGAGCCGGCTCTGTGAGCGGCTTGATATCGTATGCAGCGTGAATCCACTCTGGTGTCCAATAGTAGAACAAGATTGGCTTTTGGTTGCCAATGGATGATTTCAACTGCGCCTTAAACGTCGCATCAGAAATAATTTCCGGCTCCCACAAATCAGAAAGACCGTAATCCTTCATCTTCACTTGCCAAATTTTTGTGGACTTCCAAGAAGCATCACCTGCCCAGTATTCGCCTTTGCCGTTTCCGTCTTTGTCGAACATCGCAGCAATTTCTGGATTTTTCAGATCTTCAAAAGACTTGATCTTGTCTGCCATGTAAGTTGGAACGAACATGCCTTGACCGCCGAGATACGGCTCGTTGTGATCGACTGTCTTTGCATCCTTGATGTATTTGTCCCAAGGACCTTGCTGGTTTGGCATCCACATGTCGGTCCAAACGTCAGCAGAACCGTCGCCTTTGTCCATACCAGCACTAATAATCGCTTGATCTGAAAGACCTTTGATGATTTCAGCTTCAGAACCGAGTGGCCCTTCAATCACAGCCTTAATGACATGGGCGATCGCTTTCGCGCCAGTCCAGTTCAAGTCAGAAATGGCCACTTTTGCGCCTGCAGCGTAAGAAGTGGAAGCCATCAGCGAAAGTGCCGCAGCTAAAGTAAGTGATTTTACGAGTTTCATTGTTTTCTCCCTTTGAACTCATTTGAAGTAGAGCGACCAGAATAGCCGCTCTTCAGTTTAATGTTGAACAGTGTTGGCTTTTTGAACCACCCGGTCAATCATCATGGCGAGAAGGGCAATCCCTATGCCCGCCAGAATTCCTGCTCCTGTGCGTGTGTTTGCAAGAGCTTCTGTTACAAGAAAGCCCATACCTCCGGCGCCGATCAATGCGGCTACGACAACCATTGAAAGGCTCATCATAACAACTTGGTTCACACCAGCCATGATGGAAGGCAAAGCCAGTGGAAGTTCCACTTTTGTCAACAATTGCCGTGGGTTGGCTCCAAATGCCAGCGCAGCCTCTTTGGTGCTGTCTGGCACATGCTTGATGCCCAAAGCGGTTAATCGCACCATTGGCGGCATAGCAAAAATCACGGTTGCCAAGATGCCCGGCGGCTTTCCGATTGAGAAAAACGCGACTGCTGGCAACAAATATACAAACGAAGGAATTGTCTGCATGATGTCGAGTATCGGTGTCACAACAGACTGAGCTCGTTGTGATTTACCAATCCAAATGCCCAAAGGCAGCCCAAAAAGTATGCAGATTAAAGAGGCCGCAACAACCAAAGACATTGTGTCCATAGCGGTCTGCCAAAATCCGAACAGAGCCAAATATGCCAAAGAGCATGCAACGAAAATGGTGATCCTGGATCCAGCCATTGTATAGGCAATGGCCAATATCGCCCCCATCGAAATGACCCAAGGTGTCCCGACGAAAACAGATGTAATGGCTGTCAGCATTGTTCGTAATATACTGGTGATGCCATCAAAAAAGAAACCGTAGAATGCAGTTAAGTAGCCAATACCGTTGTCAATTGCTTGTGCTGAGTATTTGTTCAAATCCAATGGTGGCAGACCATCGCGCGCTGGTGTGCGCTTCACAAACCGATTGCCATTGTCATCACGCGGATAGGTGATTTCGTCACCCCGATCAATCCAAAGGAGGACCGGAAACTCTCCAATGACTGCGCAGTCAAACTTGGACTTAAACGGAACGATTTCACCTTTTTCAATGGCTCGATCTTGCTTGACGCAAGTCCGGGCTGATGGCGCGAATTGACTTGTCCGATACAGCATCAGTGGTGCTATCAAAGCAATCACCACAGCCGATATCACCAGGCGCGAGACGATGCTGCCAGATGCAACGCTGCGGTTTACTCGCCACTTTGAATATTGATTGTAATATATGCGGTCAGCCAACCAGGCAAACACCAAGCGGCCGATCAAAAACACTATGACAGCTCCCATAAAATGAGAACTGCTCCACTGTTCATAACGTTCGACTAGAAATGATTTATCAGAATTTTCAACAGCGGCTTTGGAGTATTTGTAAACCAACGCAACATTCACTGCCGCGACCAGATCGATCAGAAAAGCGATCCAAAACAGGAGCCAATTGCCACGCAATGCTGCCCAGATGAACGATCCTAAAAGAGCAGCCTTGTTGATGTGAAATTTGCTCAATTCTGCCTTTTGAATTTTCAAAAACGTATTGGCGTAATAATCGCCATTTTGTCCGGCAAATTCTTTAAAGGGTTTCGTAATTTCCGCTTCTGTGGCCATAATCACGCCTCCCCTTGGATGCCGCGCAACAGCGCATCTTTTGTTACTACACCCACTGGCTTGCCATCATCGACAATCACGATTGGCTTATCCTGATCGATTGACAATCCAACCAAAGTATCCAAATCGTCCTCGGGATCAGCTTGCGGACAATTCTTCAAAGCAGGTAATTTTTTGTATTTTTTCTCATACTGCGCAACGGGCTGCATGACGGTGTGGGCGAAGATCAGTTTGAGCTTGGAAATACCAGCCACAAAGTCTGCTACATATTTGTCGGCAGGTTGGGTCACAATATCTTCAGGTGTTCCAACCTGAACAATTTCACCATCTTTCATAATGGCAATTCGATTTCCCATACGAATGGCTTCGTCCAGATCGTGTGTGATGAAGAGCGTTGTCTTTTTTAAGTCAGTAGACAGAGCCAGGAACTCATCTTGCAAACCACGTCGAATGAGCGGATCAAGCGCCGAGAATGGCTCATCCATTAGCAGGATGTCCGGGTCTGCAGCCAAGGCTCGTGCTAAGCCTACACGCTGTTGCATACCGCCTGACAATTCAGAGGGAAGGCGGTCTCCATATCCTTGCAGATCGACCGTCTCAATAACCCGATCTGCGACCTGTGCCCGTGTAAAAGCATCCACATTGCGGAGCTCCAAAGCGAATGCAATGTTATCGCGAACTGTGCGGTGGGGCAGCAAAGCCATATTCTGAAAAACCATGCCAATGTTGTCGGCTCGCATTACGCGAAGTTCTTCTGCATCCAATTGGCCGACATTGGTGCCATTGATGAAAATCTCACCGCTGGTCGGTTCAATTAGGCGGTTCACATGACGAACAAGCGTGGATTTTCCCGAGCCTGATAGGCCCATGATGCAGAACACCTCCCCCTCGTTCACCTCGATG
>CALHHQ010000152.1 GCA_938030645.1 uncultured Rhizobiaceae group bacterium | reverse complement strand
GTCAGACATTTGGCATTTGCATCCCAAGTCTTGCTCACATAAGTGGGAATGGTTGGATTGAACCCCTGGAGTGAGATTTTGGGAAAACCGTCGGATTGGTTGCGCGTTGTTATGCATGCGGAAACAGAAAGCTGGGTGTCTGACATTGGCTTCGACACGCTCGACGCTTTTGAAATCTCTGGCAAGAAGTGGGGCCGTTTCCCGTTCAAGTCCTATGCAAACTCATTTTACCCCGAACATGATATTTGCGAGGCTGCGCCAGAAGGTCAGTACGATATCATCTTTGCGGAGCAAGTTTGGGAACATTTGAAATATCCTTACCGAGCAACGCAAAATATTCTCGATGCGTTGCGACCCGGCGGCTATTTTTTACTGACCGTTCCTTTTATGGTGCGGCATCACCCACACCCGATCGATTGTCGACGGTGGAACGCAACTGGCCTGAAATATTTTCTAGAAGAATGTGGGTTTGACCCAAAGTCTATTCGCTCAAACCATTGGGGCAATCGCGATTGTTTGGATGCAAACCTCGACAAATGGGTGCGCTATGATGAGGCCAACCACAGTTTGGAACATGACGACAATGTTCCGCTTGTGGCTTGGGCGATTGGTCAGAAACCAAAAACCTAGATGAACGCCCCATCTGATCATTATTGCCCGCCTGAAAAACGCAAATACGTCATTATCGTCGCGTTTCTGGCAAGCGCGATGGGATTCATTGATGGCACTATTGTCGCTATTGCGTTGCCGCAGATCAGAGCTTCGCTTGATGCGGGGTTTTCAGCGGCTCAATGGATTTCAAACTCCTACGTCTTGATCATGTCTGCATTCATTCTCTTGGGCGGGGGGCTTGGCGATAAACTGGGCGTGAAACGTGTCTTTGCTGTCGGTGTTCTTATTTTCATTGTCACCTCGATAGCCTGCGCATTTGCGTGGGACACTAAAAGCTTGATTGTGTTTCGTGCGCTCCAAGGTCTTGGAGCAGCCATCATGTTGCCGGGCAGCATGGCACTGATTGCGCGCAACACGCCGCGCGAAGAACGTGGACAAGCGATGGGAATATGGGTGGCTTCTTCATCCATCACCACAGCGATGGGGCCGTTTTTCGGGGGTTTGCTTTTGACATATGGCGGCGGCGAGTCGTGGCGCTGGATTTTTGCGTTCAATGTTCCCATTGGTTTGATTGCGTTAATTGTGCTGATCAAAATGGTTCCGTCTGACCGACCGAAATCGACAGGTGGAATTGGATCTTTGGATTGGTCGGGAGGCGCAATTTTGACGATTGGCATGGGCGCGTTGGCAACGGGCCTCACTTTCATGGGTGAAAGTGGAAATGCTCAATTGGCTTGCAGTCTCATTGTGGTCGGTGTTCTGGTATCACTGCTGGCGATCTGGTGGGAATTGCGCACCGAGAATGCGATGATTGATATGAGACTGTTCGCAATGAAACGATTTGCAGGCGCAAATATAGTCACATTGTTGATTTGGACCTGTATGGGTGCTGTCACATTCTTCATTCCCATGTTGATTATCGTTGCGTGGAATTTACCGCCAACTTACGCGGGGTCGATGTTCCTGCCTTTCTCATTGTTGATCACCATATTGTCGCCTTTTGCTGGCCGGCTGGTGGATCGGTTTGGAACAAGGCCGATGCTGACCATCGGGTCTCTTATCTACGCGCTAGGGTGTTTGGTGATTGCTTGGGCCATCGTGAAGCAAGACTTTTGGTTCTGGTTGTTGCCCGGTTTTGCAACAATGGGGTTGGGCATCGGTCTTATGGGATCCACTATCGCTGTTGCGGTTGTGAATTCTGTGCCTGAAGAAAAAACGGGGGCGGGCTCGGGTATCAACAATATGGTAGCGCGCGTGTCGTTTCTATTTGCAGTTACGGGATTGGGAGCGTTTGTCGCATACGTTTATCAATTGGTGATCCGTGGAAGTGATTTTCCATCCGACATTCAAGACCGGATGATTGATGCGGGGTTTGGTGAGCGATTGCAGGGCGCGCTTTACCAAGTCTCATTGGTGGATTTGCAGTCGGTTGCTATGAACCATGCCGTGATTGCCATGTGTTTGGTTATGGCGGTGCTGTCGGTGATTGCATCGGCTGTGGGATTTTGGACCCAGAAAGAGGCCTAAGTCTAGTTCAATGCAGCGACTTTTGTGTCGCCATTGCGCCCACGTTCGACCAAAGCATTGATGCGATCTCTTTCACGAATGAAAGCTTTCAACGTGTTGCCTTTTAAAGCGCGTCCTTGGGGAAGACGAATTTTCATCGGGTTCACTTTATTGCCATTCACAATCACTTCGTAATGGAGGTGCGGACCAGTGGAGTAACCTGTGGAGCCAACTTGCCCGATAATTTGTCCCAAACGAACTCTTGCGCCGGGTTTCATGCCACGCGCAAAGCGGTGCATGTGATTGTAAGACGTTTTATATCCGTTGGCGTGACGAATGATTAATTGTCGGCCATAACCGCCAGCCCAACCTGATTTCTCAACAACGCCATTGCCAGCTGAAATAATGGGTGTTCCACGGGGCGCAGAAAAATCGACGCCTTGGTGCATTTTTACGCGGCGGGAGATCGGATGACGGCGCGGCCCGAACGGTGATCTGAACTTTCCATTTGGGACGGGTTTGCGGAGCAGAAATTTCTTCGCGCTTTTTCCGTTCTCGTCATAATAGTCAACCGAGCCATCATCGCCCGCTTTGTAACGGTAATATGTGCGCTTGGTGCCACCAAGCGTCAGGCCAATATAGAGTATCTCGGACTCTGATGTGGCTTCGGTTTCCCCTTCGTTCAAAGAGTAGAAGACTTCGAGATCATCATTGGGTTTGGATTTTGCGCGGAAGTCCACATCGAATGCGACGGTTCGGATGATCCGTTTAGACTGTTCTTTGTCCAATCCTTGAGAAAGCGCCGCTCTATAAATGCCGTCATATATATTGGGTAGGTTTGAGCGTGAAACGGTTTGAATAACTTTCTCTGTCTTGGGCGTTTCTTCAACGGCGGCAATTATGGCAGGTTCAGTGGCCCATACGACTTTTTCCTCATCGTTTAAGGCAACACTTTTGAGGTGCTGCCCCGCACGATAAACACTGATGCGACGCGCAATTTTGATTGAAGCGGTTTGATCGCCTTTTGGGCGTTCCCAAGCGACGCGCAATTTTGTGCCTTTCGGCAGTGCTTTCGTTCCAAGTTCACCAATCAACGCAGTTTGCATAGCGCTTAAAGTTGCTGGCTGAAGGTCTAACGACTTTAAGGCCTGCGTCAGTGTTTGTTTGGGTGGCACCGTAATCACTTCTTCATCGAATAGACGGAGAGAAGGATCGTCGTCGTCAATCGGCAACATCGATGAAACGTTTTCATTGACGATGCGAATGTTGAGGCCTGACGTGGGCGCAATGTCTTCCTGCTTTAATTCAAAGCGGGACGTGTCGATATAGGGAAGAGCAGCGACCTGAATGCCGCCTTCTTCGAGCGACACCATTGCTTGGCGGACAATGGCCTCTGCCTCAAATGTGGAAATCTCGGTCGAAGTGTCATATTTTGCAGTGTCGAGAGGGAAGGAGCCTGTTTTCAAACGCACTTCGCTTTCAATATCTGCACTGTAGATCACATCACTGGACGCTTTCACCTTGTCGCTGCGCGAAGAGCGAAAGACGTTAAGTGGATTGAAAGCCGGATAATTGACTTTGCGTTTGGATGCGATGGCCAGGGGGGCTGATGCATATGCAAACGGACGCTTGCGAATAACATTGCTGTCGCCAACACGCGTGACCGTTGGAACTTGCATCACCTTTTCATTGGCGGGCTTGAGCGCAACGATTGCAACGGGCCTATCGCCCAACAATGCCTGCTGACTGTTTCCAGATTGACTAATCAGGTTTTCAAGAAGACTTGCAGGTTCTGCCAATTGCTGGCGTCCATCCAGAGCTGCATATAATGCGCCGCCCATAAGAAGTGCAGATGTGAAACCGGTCAAAACGGAACCACTCATCCAACGCAGGCTCACTTTGCGTTTATCAGGAGCGCGTCTGCCATTTCCGCTTATAAGAGCTGGTTCTAAGCCGAGCGTCTGACTGGCTTTGTCATAGCCATTGGTCGCTGCTTTATGTGAAGCGCGTTGCTGCATAGCAATCAAAGGGTCTCCAAAACGGACAATTGTCAGCGCGAATTACACGCGTAATAAAGCCCAAATAGGACAAGAATAGCAATATGCCCAGTTTGGGCGAATAATGAAGGAGCTTGTACGCTGATTGTGAACCCCTATATAGTGCAGCAAGTGGTCAAAACCCATTGAAATATAGGGTTTTGAAGTGGCGACAGTCGATCTGAAGGTTTTCTTGAAAAAAAGTTCAAAAAAGTAAAAAACCTTGTTGACGGGGATAAAATCCCAGCCTATAACCCGCCCAACGACGACGCAAACGACGCAGCGCCTTGAGCGCTCCACTGGTTGCCGAAACGTTCACCCCGGAAAGGCGTCGCATTAGCGAAAACCTACCTTAGATTTGGTAAGCGATTTGCTTTGGCAGTTTCTCATCGGGTCGAACAAAACCTCTATGGTTTTGGCTCTTTGACAATTGAATATGAAGAAAGAGAAACGTGGGCGGCGAAGTTCTGCCGGTTTCAACAGCATTTCCTTTTGCTGTTGCGAAACCATACGAGACTTCGGCGGACACGTTTTTCGAGAATGTTACAAATACCAGAAGATTGAATTTATTCAGTTTTCTAGGTGTGTTTAAATAATGTTCTCGTCAATTCGTTGTTGTTCAACCCAGCCGGGTTTGGGCAATAACAAATTCCGATCTTCGGATCGGAAGCGTGACCACTTCAGTCCATTGAGTGCCTTACTTCGGTAGGGTTCGGGCTGAAGGATTTAGCCGGAACAAATCTCAGATCAAACCTGAGAGTTTGATCCTGGCTCAGAACGAACGCTGGCGGCAGGCTTAACACATGCAAGTCGAACGCCCTCTTCGGAGGGAGTGGCAGACGGGTGAGTAACACGTGGGAATCTACCTATCTCTACGGAACAACACATAGAAATGTGTGCTAATACCGTATACGCCCTTAGGGGGAAAGATTTATCGGAGATAGATGAGCCCGCGTTTGATTAGCTAGTTG
>CALHHQ010000151.1 GCA_938030645.1 uncultured Rhizobiaceae group bacterium | reverse complement strand
ATACCAATGCCGAAACTGATTGAAGTCACCGAAACAGGTGGGCCCGAAGTTCTTAAATTGGTTGAGCGCGATGTAGTGGCCCCTGCAGCTGGGGAAGTGCAAATCAAACAAACGGCCTTGGGCCTCAATTTCATCGATGTCTATTTCAGAACAGGTCTTTATCCCGCACCCCAAATGCCTTTCACACCGGGTATGGAAGGTGCAGGTGAGGTCATTGCTTTGGGTGACGGCGTCAGCAATTTCGTCGTGGGTGATCGCATTGCTTACGCTGCAGCACCCGTTGGTGCCTATGCCGAAGTTCGCAATATTGAAGCTGCAAAAATCGTCAAAATTCCTGATGGCATTAGCGATGAAACGGCAGCCTCCATGATGCTGAAAGGCATGACGGCACGTTATCTCTTACGCGCCACCTACAAAGTGAAAGCTGGCGATACAATTCTGTTTCACGCAGCGGCAGGCGGTGTTGGCTTGATTGCAGGGCAGTGGGCCAAGAGCCTTGGTGCAACGGTCATCGGCACAGCAGGGTCAGACGAAAAATGCGAACTGGCCAAACAAAACGGCTATGACCACATGATCAATTACAACACCGAGAACTTTATTGAGCGCGTCAACGACATCACCAATGGTGAAAAATGCGAAGTGGTTTACGATTCCGTGGGCAAAGATACGTTCCCCCATTCGCTCGATTGCATCAAACCATTGGGAACATGGGCAAGCTTTGGTCAATCCTCAGGCCCATTGCCAGAAGTCAACTTAGCCATCCTTTCTCAAAAAGGCTCACTCTTCGCCACACGCCCCACATTGTTCAACTACATCAGTACACCCGAACTGCTGGCTGAAACAGCCGGTGATCTGTTTGATGTGGTCAACGAAGGAAAAGTTAAAATCGCAATCAATCAACGCTTTAAGTTAGAAGATGCGAAAGCGGCCCATGAAGCATTGGAAGGGCGCAAAACCGTTGGGTCAACTTTGTTGATGCCGTAGGTTGCGGACAGAAAATAAAGTCTGCTCCGAGACCCATGCAGACATTTCCACCTCGATAATAGAAGCGTGCAAAGCTGACGTTTTGGCACCTGTTTCAACTTTGGCTTTTAATGCAGGCAAAGCGAGTTCAGGCAGTCGAAGCCATTCTTCCCAACCTAACATAAAGCACGGCATATTGTTCTCATTTATTTGGCAGTTTGATCGGAATGGATAACGTTCTGCGGATTCCCAATCAATTTACGAAGCAGGTTTTCTAGCGGTCCCTGATTGTATCGTTTAAAATATGTTTGAGCGATGAGCATTTGTGCGATTGTCACTATCAACGCAATAATTGCAATCTCGGT
The DNA here is from genome assembly GCA_938030645.1 of uncultured Rhizobiaceae group bacterium. Classification (GTDB taxonomy): domain Bacteria; phylum Pseudomonadota; class Alphaproteobacteria; order Rhizobiales; family Rhizobiaceae; genus Pseudahrensia. Next base: position 2,030 of record CALHHQ010000151.1, on the reverse strand, counting down.
GTGTTCTAACTGTCCGAATAAGCCCAATCCGAGGAATATTGAGTTGCAAATTATGGTCTGGCTTACATAAAGCGAAAGTGCCATGCGACCGCACTTTTCCAGGGATCTGGTTAGAAACTTTAGAACACCAAATCGCAATGCCAGAGCGATTGTTGCAAAATTGGCTGCCGCTAACAAACACCGTCGGATGTCATATGTGTAATCTGAAATAGCCGATGATAAAGGCTCCAAGAGCTCACCGTCTTCAAAATTCAGACTTGTGATCAACCCCAATGCACCTCCGATGACGTATCCGCCAATAGCAATGTTCAAGTATGTTTTTGTTTCAAGCCCGAGGGTAAAAAACCCTAGCTTAAAAAGGATAATTCCAAAGATAAAAAACGTAGCAATATCGAGAAGGTGATTGGTCAACATCTCTTCAGTTTGTTCAGCAAACGTTAGAGGAGCAAGGTATAGGAAATTCTCAACATACCCGCCTTGGCGAGCCAGAATTTCATTGCCGATTCGTTCGGCCATGTCCTCGAACTGCTTTTGTAAATCAGCTGAAATATCAGGCTTGTCATCGGTAGGAGGAATAACATTCGTAGCAAGGTGAACCATTCCCAACCACGATCCTTCTAATCCATTTTGCGGAACGGCTGACTGTTCTTCAAAATCATCAACCATAGGATCCTGCTCTCGCAGTTTGTTGAGTTCGTCTTCTGTTAGGTTTTCTTCAATGGCAGTTTGTGCTGCTTGAATCTCACTTGAATTATGGGCCGTTAAGAAAATCGAGGCGACAAGCATAACCACACCAATAATAGATAGATGCTTTACTGAAAGGTTTCTGAATGGAAATATAAACAACCCAATCACGCCATAGACGTACAAAATATCGTGAGGCCATAACAAAACGTAGCTGTGAATGACGCCGAACAATATGAGAAGAAGCAGGCGTCGAAAATACCTGTCCAACTCGCTGAAACCATTTACGGCAGTCTCGCATTTTTGAATCATGATAAGTGCAGCAGCACCGAACAACATCGATATCATTCCGCGCATAACGCCTGACACAAATACTGAGACAAAATTCCATGTTGCGACATTGGAGGTGGTGTGTTCACCCCACACACCAGGAATAACCATTGCTTCGAAAGGCATCGCGAAGATGAAAATGTTAAGCCACAAAATACCCAATATTCCAAAACCACGACTTACATCCATGAGAGCATGGCGGGAGGTTTGTTGAGGGGCGAGGATCATCTTGGAATCCAACCAAGCAAGAAAAACCACGCCGCAGGGAGCGACACAATTCCACAGGTCATTTAAGATTTTCTCCAAGGGTCAAAACAGACTATCGAGATTGATCTCGACCTGTTTCAAAATCCGATTTACTCGCGAATATGGCATTCGGCAACCAAAAAATTATGTCATATTGAGCGGGTCGCAATTGCGTTGAAAGTTCGGACGAGTTTCGTCACTTCGTCCGCACAGCTGCCATTGAAGAACAATCGCTCGCTCCCCAAACACTCCGTGGATAACTCCCCGCAAACACATGTCTTTTTGTCAGTGATTCTCTAGTATCTTCCCAAGGGCGAACTTCAACACTTTTGGTTGCTAGACAAAACGCATGGTTGCAGAAAACCAATCCCGCGAAAATGACTTGGGAGTTCCACTGCTGGAAGCGCGGAACATCAGCAAGATATTTGGTGAATTGAAGGCCAATGACAGTGTCGATTTCGCTATTCAAAAAGGTGAAATCCATGCGCTTTTGGGTGAGAACGGCGCGGGGAAGTCCACGCTGGTAAAAATCCTGTTTGGCTCATTGCAAGCAAATGAAGGCGTTGTGCTGTGGGACGGCGCACCTGTGACGGTGCGTTCTCCATCAGAAGCGCGCGAACTCGGCATCGGCATGGTGTTTCAGCATTTTTCCCTGTTTGAAGCGCTGACAGTGGCTGAAAACATCGCTTTGTCGTTTGACGCTGCCACGCGGCAGGAAAACATCTCCGCACGCACGCGCGATCTGTCGCAGCAATACGGTCTGCCGCTCG
>CALHHQ010000150.1 GCA_938030645.1 uncultured Rhizobiaceae group bacterium | reverse complement strand
ATCCTCAATTGCATAGATCGGTGAGAACCGATATTTCGATTGAATGACAGGGCTCATTTTCAAACTCGCGGTTATTGGCTTTTCGGGCATTGCATCACAGTGGATTGCATGGCGCATTAGAATTCCTGCCATCGCACTTCTTTTACTGGCGGGCCTGCTGCTTGGTCCGGTTTCAGGATATGTGAACCCACAAGAAGACCTGGGCAGCGTTTATAAACCGATCATTGCTCTTTCTGTTGCGATCATCCTGTTTGAAGGTGGATTGACACTCAATTTTAGAGAGATCCGTGGAACATCAAGTGCAGTAAGAGCGATCATCTTAATTGGTGGGCCCTTGGTCTGGTGTTTGTCCGCACTCAGCGCCCATTATGCGGCGGGACTGTCGTGGCCATCAGCGATTGTTTTGGGCGCAATTCTTGTCGTTACAGGGCCGACAGTGATCATGCCCTTGCTGAGACAAGCACAATTGAGCCATCGCCCAGCCGCCTTGTTGCGTTGGGAAGCCATTGTCAACGATCCGATTGGCGCTTTGTTCGCCGTCATTTCTTTTGAGATTTATCTTGTTCTTCACGGCTCTCACGGAGCTTCAGACCTTGCTCTGACATTGGTGCTTGGTGCCCTGATCGCTGTGGGGGGCGGATATCTTGCTGGTGTGGCGGTGGCAAAGGCGTTCGTTGGCGGCAACGTGCCAGAATTTTTGAAAGCCCCCATTCTCTTAGTCGTTGTTTTGAGCGTTTACGCCATTTCAGATCTGGTTCTTGAAGAATCAGGTCTGCTTACGGTTACGGTCATGGGCATCACGCTTGCCAATTCGAAACTAGCCAGCCTCTCCGAACTGCGTCGTTTCAAAGAGACAATCACCGTATTGCTCGTCTCGGGTCTTTTCATTTTGCTCACGGCATCATTGGACCTGAATGCACTTTATTCACTCGGATGGGGCGCAGCACTGTTTGTAGCATTGATACTATTCGTGGTGCGGCCTGTTGCCATCATGATTGCAACAATTGGCCGTGGACTATCACTGTCTGAGCGCCTGCTGGTGTCTTGGATTGCACCACGCGGTATTGTTGCTGTTGCTGTATCGGGACTGTTTGGGGCGGCGTTAGCTGAAAACGGCATTGCCGACGGAAGCCAGCTAACAGCGCTTACCTTTGCTGTAGTCGCTTCAACAATCATCTTACACGGCTTTTCACTTGCGCCTCTGGCCAGCGTCTTTGGTCTAAAGTCAGCAGAAAAACCAGGAATCATGATAGTCGGAGGGTCGGAATGGTCAGACGCTTTGGCGCAAAAACTCAAGGACATTGAGCTGCCAGTACTAATTGTTGATTCAAATTACAATCACATCAAGCGCTCTCGCTTAAATGATATTCCAGTCTTTTTCGGCGAAGTGCTTTCGGAAACCGCCCATCACGACATCACGTTAAACCGCTATTCACATCTGATCGCGGCCACCGACAATGACGCTTACAATTCGCTGGTGTGTACGGAATTCGGTCGAGAGCTTGGCCGCAGCCATGTGTTTCAAATTGGTTCAGTGCGCGAAGAAAACGAACGTCAGTCACTCAGTGTAACAGTAGGTGGACGCCCCCTTTTCAAGCCTGGGCGCGAATTCTCTGAGCTGCGTCGTCAAATGTGGAACGGCTGGACTTTCCAGAGCACGCGTTTGACCGAAGAGTTCAATTACAGTGCCTATTTAGACACCCGCGCAAAAGACACAAAACTCTTGCTTTGGGTCAAACCAAACGGAACAATCCAGTTCAAGGAAGGTCGCGGCGATCCAGAACCTGCGATAGATGATATTTTACTGGCATTTGGCCCTCCCCCGGAAGTCGATAAAAAGCCTCACTCCAACAGTCCAACTGAAAAGTTCTAATGTCTCAGACACGTCTCTATTTGAATGCTCGAAAACCCGAAGCACATCACCTTGCCTCCATTCTCGATGTCACGTTTGAAGAAGAGGGTGTAACTTCAGTCTTGTTCGAAACCGCCGAAGATTCAGGCGTATGGTGCTATTCGATCTATGTGGATGCCGAAGAAGCAAACGAACGTGAAATACAAATCAAAGACCTTCTCGGCAGCGATGCGTTTGGTTTGGAAATTGAGCGCGAAGAAATTGGCGATGTAGATTGGATTTCCCAAACACTTAAAGAACTGACGCCCGTCGAGGCTGGTCGGTTCTTTGTACATGGTTCCCACGACAGCGAACTTGCAGCTAAAAAGCGGGTACCAGTTCAGGTGGATGCAGGACAAGCTTTTGGAACGGGCCATCACGGAACAACAGCCGGTTGCCTTGATATGCTCGAACTGGTGTTGCGCCGCCGCAAACCAAATTTCGCGATGGACATCGGAACAGGGTCTGGCGTTCTTGCAATTGCATTGGCCAAAGCCGCCCGAGTTCCTGTTTTAGCAACCGACATCGATCCAATTTCAGAAGTGGTCGCACGCGAAAATTGTCACATCAATGGTGTTGGCAATTTCGTCACGTGCAGAACAGCAACGGGGTTCCAGCATCCCGTGTTCCGCGAGTTCAGTCAGGCAGACCTGTTGTTTGCCAATATTTTGGCACGACCGCTGGAAGGCCTGGCCCATCCTATGCAAGCCCATCTGGCACCAGGTGCAGATGTCATCCTGTCGGGACTATTGCCACATCAAAGAGCACGCATAGTATCGGCCTACAGCCAACAAGGTCTGCGCCTTCAAAAATGGCATATCCGCGATGGTTGGCTCACGCTGTTGATGCGCAAGCCATAAAAAAACGGGCCTCAAAGGACCCGTTCTTTTCGTCTCAACTGCGTTTTGCCTTAGAAAGGGTAAACTGCAGGACCTTGAGCTTTGATCTGTGCGCGGGTGTAACCGGCCTTCGCCAAAGTTTCGTCATCAAGGTTGAGCATTGCGCCTGCAACATAACGACGAGCCTGTTTTTCACGTGCTTCTATCATGCGATCAAATGTGTTGCGAAGTCCCATATCTCTCTTCCTTCTATCTCGGAGCCAGTCAGTTGTTGTCCGGCTATGGTTGATAGATAGGCTTTTGATTGAATTTGGTAAGGGGGGCTGACGCAAATGAGCCGTGCAAAAATTGCATAGGCTCGTTTATATTTTGGTCATATTCGCAACACTGTTCAGTCATGTTAGGATACCAACAAACAAACTTGCGGATCGCCAAATGTTTCAAGACTTCTCAGCACCCGAAAACCCCGTGATTGGCGACAACCGTCTAAAGGCTCTGCGCGAACAAATGAGGCATCACGCCATCGATGCACTTATTGTTCCCCATGCTGATGAGCAACGTAATGAATATTTACCAGCCTGCGCCGAACGATTGGCTTGGCTGTCAGGTTTCACAGGCTCTGCTGGCGAAGCTGTCGTAACAACAGACCAAGCGGTGGTCTTCGTTGATGGCAGATACACACTTCAATCTGCACAACAAACAGATGCTGATTTTTGGAGTGTTGAAAGCTTGGTCGAGAAGCCTGCACACAAGTGGTTGCGACAGAACGCAAAAACTGGAGCAAGAATTGGTTTTGATCCGTGGCTGCACACCTTGAACGAAATCAAAAATCTCAAAGCGGCGGCCAAAGAACTTGATGGCGAACTCATTCCATTGGACGGCAATTTGGTCGATGCAATTTGGACAGATCGCCCTGCACGCCCAAGCGAACCCGCATCGATCCATGATTTTACATTCGCGGGACAGCCGACCCGCAAAAAACTAGAAGAGATGCAAGCCGCAATGGTTTCTGAGAATGCGGACCTGTGCGTGCTAACAGATCCATCGTCGGTTTGCTGGCTGTTCAACATTCGCGGTCACGACGTCGCCCACACACCCATCACTTTGGCCCATGCTGTTTTGCGCGACGATGAAGAACCTATTCTCTTTCTTGAAGACAAGAAGTTGGACATTGAAACGAAGGCCTTCTTGACCCAAGTTTGCGAATTACGCGAACCGAGTGAATTGACTGAAACACTCCGCGCACTTTCTGCGGGCAGTCGTATCATGCTGGACCCTAATCTCGCCGCTTATGCATTCCATTCGATTGTTGAGGAGGCTGGAGGGACTGTGGTTTCAGCTGCCGATCCTGCCCGCTTGCCACGTGCGATCAAAAACGATGCCGAGATCAAAGGAACACGCGAAGCGCACCTGCGCGATGGTGCTGCGGTGACCAGTTTTCTCGCTTGGTTAGATCAACAACCTTCGGGCAGTGTCGATGAAATCACCGTGGCCAAGAAACTGGAACAAACGCGCAAAGACATGGCGGGCAATATGCCGTTGCGTGATATTTCATTCGATACGATTTCTGGCTCAGGTCCCAATGGCGCAATCGTCCATTATCGCGTGGATGAAACTTCCAATCGTAAATTGGAAGAAGGTGAACTTTATCTTTGCGATTCTGGCGCTCAACACGATGATGGCACAACCGACATTACGCGCACCATCGCGATTGGTGAACCAAGTGACGACCAACGCAAAATGTTCACGTTGGTTTTGAAAGGTCATATCGGCATTGCCGTTGCCCGCTTTCCAAAGGGGACACGTGGGGTGGATATTGATGTTCTGGCTCGAATGCCATTGTGGCAGCACGGCGCAGACTATGCCCACGGTACAGGACATGGTGTGGGCTCTTATCTATCCGTTCACGAAGGCCCACAAAACATTTCAAAGCGAGGAATGCAGGAGCTGCTTCCGGGCATGATTATTTCCAATGAACCGGGATATTACAGGACGGGTGCATTCGGCATCCGTATCGAAAATCTCGTTCTCGTGCGCGAGGAAATGGACATTCCTGGCGGTGATCAGCCCATGCTTGGTTTTGAAACTTTAACGCTCGCGCCCATCGATCAACGCCTCATCGACGCAACTCTTATGACTGATGATGAATTGCATTGGCTCAATGCCTACCACGGCCACGTACAAAGAGAACTAGAACCATTGGTGGAAGAGCGTGTGGCAAATTGGTTGAAAACAGCAACCGAACCAATGGTTCGCGACCTGCCTTCTGCGTCCGCTTAGAACCCAAAATGGCGTAAGACCAATAAGAACACCAATGCCGAAAACACGGAAATGATAAATGGCAATCGCAGACTGAGTAGCATAGCGACAACCAGCGTGAGCCATTCCACCCAGCCGCCATCAACTGCGGTGGGAACGACCAACGTGATCATGACCGCAACTGGTACAGCTTCCAGCGCAGCTTCAACCCGGTAAGGGATCGGTTCGAAGCGCGCAACGATGTAGTGGCCTGCGAGACGGTTGGCCAACGTCACCAAGGCTCCGACAATGGTGAGTACAAACAGTGTCGTGTCCATAGAGCTAAACATTCAACGCCTGAGGTTTGGCGACGAGCGCGGCCACCATCATTCCGGCAAGACCACCAGCAGCAATATGGTATGGCGACCCGACAACAGCATAGACAACTGCTGCGACACCCGCGCTCACAACAAAAACCAGTGCCATATTTGGTTTCGTTCGAAATCCCATCACCAACAATAGAAAATACACGGGAACAAGCATATCAAGGCCTATGGCTTTTGGATCTTCGATCAACTGACCAAAGATCGTGCCTATTGCAGAAGAGGCCAACCAAGAAACATAGAGAACAAGATTGAAGCCCATAAAGTAGCTATACGAAAGCCCTCTCGGACCGTCCGCACGTTTCATTCCTACAGCCATGGCAACGTCTTGAAGCAAGAACAATGCACTCGCCATTTTCGGTCTCGAAAGCGGTTCAAGTTTTCGGCCAATGGCCGCCGAATACAAAACCAGCCGGAAATTCACGGCAAAAATAGCCAGAGGAATAACCCAAACAGGTGTGCCAGCACCGAACAATTCCCACATCACCGTCTGGCTCGCACCTGCAAAAAACAGTGCGCTTTGCAGCATTACGTCAATGGCGGAGCCACCGTTGTTAACGCCCAAAGTTCCCACCACAATTCCATAGGGGAAAACAGAAAGTAAGAACGGAATGCTGTTCTGAACGCCTTCTAGAAACTCAGCACGCTCTCCAGATTGGGAATTGCTCACAATGGTCCAACCAGTGCAAACCAACCGTCTTCATCCGTAGTTTCGACCCCAAGTTCAACGGCTTTTTTGAGTTTGGAACCGGCGCCGGGTCCTGCCACCAACAAATCGGTTTTGCCTGATACAGAACCAGCCACTTTAGCGCCCAACCGCTCCGCCATGGCTTTCGCTTCATCACGGGTCATTTTTTCCAGTGAACCCGTAAAGACAACAACCTTGCCAGCAACAGGCGAACTCGTATCAGCTTGCTCCACTGGAACGGTTGTGACGTTTTCAAGCAGTGAGTCCACAACAGAACGACGTTGAGGATCAGAAAGAAATGCCACCGCAGCGCGGGCCGCCGTTTCTCCAATGCCATCAATATTGATCAACTCATCCCAAGCTTCACCTTCAAATGTTGCACTCGCATCCATGGCTGCAAGAAATCCTTCAATGGTCTGATAGTGACGTGCAAACAGTTTTGCATTGCCTTCGCCCACGTGACGAATGCCAAGACCAAAAATAAAACGATGCAAGTCAATTAATCGACGGTCTTGAATGGCTCGAAATAGTTTGTTGGCACTTGTTTTGCCAAAGCCATCTCTGTTCTCCAAACGCGTCAAAGACCGCGCATCGCGTTCTTGCAACGTGAAAATATCGGCAGGGTTCATCACCATTCCCCACTCGTAAAACGCTTCCGCCTGTTTCTCACCAAAACCATCAATGTCAAACGCATTGCGGGAAACGAAGTGTTTCAATCCTTCAACGGCCTGTGCGGGGCAGATGAATCCTCCCGTGCAGCGGCGAACGGAATCCACTTTGCCTGATTTTTCGTTTGTCTCTCTGACTGCGGGGCTGCCGCAAGAATTGCACACTTCTGGAAATTCGAAACGCTCGGCTCCGTCGCCACGCTTTGAAACGTCCACATCCAGAATTTTCGGGATCACATCACCAGCACGATAGACTGTGACGGTGTCCCCTTCGCGCAGATCGCCACCCGCTCGGATTGGTTCGCCGTTGGACCCAATTCCCGCAATGTAATCTTCATTGTGCAGGGTGACATTTGAAACCACCACCCCACCCACAGTGACAGGCGTAAGGCGAGCCACTGGAGAAAGAGCGCCGGTTCTGCCTGTTACAATGTCAATTTTCTCCAGAACGGTTGTCGCCAATTCAGCTGGGAATTTGTGAGCAATCGCCCAACGCGGCGAACGCGATACAAACCCAAGACGGGACTGCAAAGCAAGGTCATCGACCTTGTAGACAACTCCATCAATATCATAGTCGAGGGATGATCTTTGTTCTTCAATCAGGCGATAGCGTTCAATCAATTCGGCTGTATTTTCAAAACGCCCCATCAGTGGATTAATCGAAAAGCCCCAAGCTTCAAACTGCTCCACCATCGCAAACTGGCTGGAGCTAGGAAGTGCGCTCACATCACCCCACGCATAGGCGAAGAATTTCAATGGTCGTGACGCCGTAATTGATGAATCCAACTGCCGCAATGACCCTGCCGCCGTGTTGCGCGGATTCACATAGACTGGTTTTCCTTCTTCCTCCATGCGTTTGTTCAACGCCATGAAGTCCGATTTTCCCAAATAAACTTCTCCACGAACTTCCATCACCTCGGGAATATTCTCGCCAATTAGGTTTTGCGGGATGTCTTGGATCGTTTTGGCATTGGCCGTGACATTTTCACCAACAGCCCCATCACCGCGAGTGGCAGCGGACACGAGTTTTCCATTCTCATAACGCAACGCAAGTGACAGTCCGTCGATCTTGGGTTCTGCTGTAAACGCCAGCGCTTCTCCATCTGGCCACTTCAAAAATCGCTTCACCCGACCAACAAAATCGGCCACGTCTTCATCGTTGAACGCGTTGTCCAGCGACAACATGGGAACCACATGAGTGATCTTTTCAAATTTGCTTTGAACAGTTGAGCCGACGCTTTTTGATGGTGAGTCCTCACGAATAAGATCAGGAAAACGCTCTTCAATTGCCTTATTGCGCAATCGCAGTGCATCATATTCTGCATCACTGATCGTCGGCGCATCATCCCCATGATAGCGCTCATCATGCTTCACAATTTCAGCAGCCAAACGCGCAAGCTCTTCTGCCGCCTCATCAGCGGTCAGGTCCATTACGTCTTTCATAGCTATTGCGCCCCCAACGACATCAAACGGGCAGCTGCGGCTCGGGCTTCAGAAGTGATTTCCGCTCCGGACAACATGCGCGCCACTTCTTCCAACCGTTCGTCTTCATAGATTGAACGAACCTTGGTTTCGACAGTTTCATCCCCTCCTTTGGAAATGAGGAAATGCGCACTGGCTCGCGCTGCAACTTGCGGGGCGTGGGTCACAGAAAGCACTTGCACATGATCAGCAAGTTGCGCCAAACGCGCGCCAATTGCATCAGCCACCGCTCCACCAACGCCAGTATCGATTTCATCAAACACCAATGTTGGTGCAGATACTCGATCTGCAAGAGCCACTTTCAATGCTAAAAGAAAACGCGACAGTTCACCACCGGAGGCAACTTTCATCATGGCCCCCGCACGCGTACCAGGATTGGTCTGAACAAAGAATTCCAGAGTGTCCGCTCCATCTGCTGAAATGTCCGCCACACTGATACTTTGCTCAACAAAAAAACTTGCCTGATTGAGTTTGAGAGCGGGCAGCTCCGCCATAACGCGGGATGACAATTCTTCGCCAGCGAGTTTGCGCTTTTCCGATAAAGCAGCAGCCACTTCTTCCAGCGCTTTGCGAGCCTCTTTCGCTTTCACTTCGTATTCTGCCAAACGCTCTTCACCCGCATCCAAATCTGCCAGATCTTGGGTTAGGCGCTGGGCGTGAGCTGCGAGACCTTCAACAGGAACGTTGTATTTGCGCGAAGCAGCACGCAGAGCAAACAAACGCTCTTCCGCATTTTCCAATTCTTTGGGGTCGAACTCAGATAATCGAAGCGCATGCTCCAAAGCACCTTCCGCCGTTGCTAGGGCGTCCAATGCAGTGCCAAACGCTTCAATCGTGCCATCCAGCAAACCAGGCGCACTATCTGCCTTGCGCTCCAATTTTCGCATCGTGCCAACCAACGTTGGCACGGGGGAAGCCTGTCCGTTCAAGACATCATAAGCCTCATTGATGTCCGAAGCGATCTTTTCAGCAGCCATCATGGTTTGCCGACGTCCTGCCAGTTCTTCTTCTTCTCCTTCTTGCGGAGAAAGTGCAGTGAGTTCCTCGACCGAAGAGCGCAAATATTCGGCATCTCGCGCGGCTTTTTCAACGCGCGCTTTCAATTGATCCAGTGCCTTTGCAGCTTCACGCCAATTCGCGTGAGCATCCCTCACCGCTTGCACTTCCACAAACAAACCACCAAAAGCATCCACCAGCTCACGATGAGCAGAGGCATCGACCATGGCCCGTTCTTCATGCTGCCCATGAATTTCAACAAGCCTGCGACCAACATCCTTCAAAGTTGCCACACTGACAGGGCGATCATTAACGTAGGCTTTGGTACGGCCATCGGCATTTTGTGTACGACGTAGAATGATTGATTCCCCGCGTCCATCACCCAGCAGGTCTTGAATCTCGAGCAAGTCAAAAACAGAATGGTCTGCTGACACATCAAAGATAGCACTCACCTGCCCTTGTTGCGCACCCATCCGCACCAGATCCCCATCACCGCGCGCACCGAGCGCCAGCGACAAAGAATCCAACAATATGGATTTACCAGCACCTGTTTCCCCAGAAAGCACACCCAGGCCTGTTCCGAAGTCGATATCTAACGACCGGATGAGAACGATATCGCGAATGGACAGTGCAGAAAGCATGAATCAGGACATTCAAACCAAAACAGTTTCAATGCATAGATTTTAGACGGATTCAAATGGCGGAACCAGCGTGTTTCCGCTTTGTACCGCAACTTTTGAAGCAGAATGCGTAGAAGTCGAAATTGGAAACAGACTTAGGTGTTTTTTATGCCAACAATCGACTTGGCAGCACGCGTGATCCAAGAGCCTTGATTGGCAAGTGGTCGTAAGCCACCTTTTTCCAACAGAGCATAGGAATCCTTGTACCACTGACTTTCTGGGAAGTTGTGGCCAAGAACAGCAGCAGCAGTTTGGGCTTCTGAAACGAGACCAAGTGCAAAATAAGCTTCCGTCAATCGCGCCAACGCTTCTTCGATGTGGCGTGTTTCCTGATATGTCTCGACAACTGTTCTAAAGCGGTTGATTGCCGCCAAATTCTCACGGCGTTCCAAATAGTAACGACCAACCAACATTTCTTTGCCAGCCAATTGATCGCGAGCAATACGCATTTTGCGTCGCGCATCTTCCACATATTCACTGTCAGGATAGCGCGTCACCAATTCGTTCATGGCGCGGTAAGAGTTTTTTGCCGCCTTTTGATCGCGTGTCACATCCACCAACTGCTTGTGGTAAGACATGCCAATCAAATACTGCACATAGGGCGCTTCTTCGTGAGAAGGATAGAGGCCAACGAAACGCTTTCCGTTGGTCACCGCTTCTGTGTAATTGCCACCACGATAAGCCAAATATGTGGACATTATGCCGGATTGGCGGGCAAATTTCGAATATGGATGCTGACGGTCCAGTTTTTGCAATTTGCGTTTGGCTTGAACGGAATCACCCGCATCAATGTTCGCGAGGGCTTCATTGTAAAGTTGATCAGCGGGAACTGTCGGTTCAACAAATGCGTTGATTTCTTGATCTTTGGAACATGCAGACAGCAACAGTGCCGCTGCGACGCAAAAAACAGGCGCTTTCAGCAAGCCACTGGTTGTAGATTTTCGGGCCAGCCCAGACTTAATTGCATCCGCCATGTTTTACTTCCCAACGCGCCGTTTTTCACAAAACGGCTTTTCGATACGCTTAGTTACAATGAAATTCTGAATAGAACAACGTCTACACCGAAGTCATTGAAAGACAATTCGCGCTTTTTTGAGGCAAACACGCCTATTTTCAAGTCTTGGTAAACTTAGCTTTTTTCTGGCGCGAATGATGGTGACTTCACAGCCATAAGCTCCACACGGCCTGCAGAAGAACGACTGACCGGAGAAACATCGCTCCACTCATAGTTAGAGGTGTCGCTCAACAAAGCTTGAAGTGCCAGAGCGTTGAGTTTGTGACCACCACGATAAGAGCGGAAACACCCAAGAATTTGAGCACCGGCCAGCGCCAAGTCACCAACGGCATCAAGCGTTTTATGACGAACAAATTCGTCGGTATAGCGCAAGCCTTCTGGGTTTATGATGTTGTTATCATTGCAGATTACAACAGAATTATCGAGGCTGGAACCAAGTGCAAAACCCGCAGCCCAGTAACGCTCTACATCTTTCATAAAGCCGAATGTTCGTGCGCGAGACAATTCTTTGCGGAACACATCTGGCGTAAGGTTAGAAGCAAATTTTTGACGTCCAATAATTGGCTCATCGAAATCGATCTCAACTTCAAAACGGGTGGTTTCGTTCGGCGTGAACATACCCCAGCAAGGACCCATGTCGAAACGAACTTCTTTCAAGACACGCAAATAACGGCGCGGACGATGCTGACCCACAAGGCCCACTTGATCGATCGCATCGACAAAAACTTCAGACGAGCCATCCATGACGGGTACTTCAGCGCTGTCCACTTCAACAATCACGTTATCAACGTGAAGGGCAATCAAAGCAGCCATGAGGTGTTCAACTGTCATGACGTGAACACCAGCAGGTTCACCCAAAACTGTGCACAGATCGGTCGCGCCTACAGAGGAGACAATGGCCGGAATATCTTTTTGATGTTCGGGGGCAACGTCGCTTCTTTGAAAAACAATACCAGTGTCCGCATCTGCGGGAAGAAGGGATATAGAAACAGGTTTTCCACTATGAACACCAACCCCAGACAAATCGATACGCGCTGCGATTGTGTTTTGAATTCCAGAAACTGTAAGTCCCATATTTACCCCGTTGTCTGCGCTATACTCGTGCTGACGTTCTGTAACTGTTAAATCCGAGGCAAATTTCCGTCCGGCAGCGCAAATAGCACACCCCACCTAAAGACCAAACGAGTCATTCACCCCAGTGTTCCAATAGTCATACGCACAGTTCACAAGACTTCCAAATCACGCTTTCTTACGCTTTGTTACCGCGTTAACAAACAGTTAACACGCTGAAAATTTGAGGTATTATGGTGCACAAAAAGAAACACTAACCCCATTATTTTACAGGGCCAGTGTTATCATTTTCTAAACGTTTTGGGACAGATTGAGCGTCTTAACTCAAGCTAACAAATCCGTTAATTAGTTTGCTTGGCGGCGCAGGAAAGCCGGAATGTCGAGTTGATCCTCTTCAGCGCCAGCCCGTGGAGCGGGTGCTTGACGACCATGGATATCCAAAGTGCCATTGCGCGGTGGCGCATATGGATCACCGCCCTCACGAGCGACCGGTGCAGGCTGAGGAGCAACTGGTGCGGGAGCTGCAGCAGGCTGAGACGCTGCTGTGGCTACTTGTTTGCTTTCTTGCTCAGCACTTCCACCAAAACCGGTTGCAATGCGTTTCAACAAGCCCATCGGTCCATTTTCAGACGTTTCAGAGACTTGTTCCGCGCTCTTTTGCTGCGCAACGGCAGGGAACTCATTCGCCTCAGGCATGCGCGGTGCAGATGCAGCTGGCGTCGCAACAGGAGCAGATGCAGCAGGAATTTGAATCTGCTCTTCCAACGCTGACTGGAAATCATCATCGGAGATTGGATCAGCGAAATCAGCACTTTCAGCTTCAAAAGGTACAGCACCAGCAACTGGTGTCGCGCGCTCTACGATTGATGGAGTTTCTGCTTCCGGAGCAGCCTCCGCAGTTTCTTCTTCATGCTCAATAGTCGCAGCAACAGGTGCAGCAATTGGAGCCGTGCGCGCAATTGCAGACTGGCGCAAACGCTCAGCTGCATCATTCATGCGCTGTGTATTTGGCAATGCACCAGCGCCACCCTCAGCCTCAATACCCGTTGCAACAACAGATACCCGAATAATTCCTTCAAGACTTTCATCGAATGTTGCGCCCAAGATGATGTTGGCATCAGCATCTACTTCTTCGCGAATACGCGTTGCAGCTTCATCAACTTCAAACAATGTCATGTCACGACCACCAGTGATGGAAATCAACAGACCTTGTGCGCCGGACATGGATGTCTCGTCCAACAATGGGTTGGAGATAGCAGCTTCAGCGGCAGCCATTGCACGACCCTCGCCAGATGCTTCGCCAGTGCCCATCATGGCACGGCCCATTTCGCGCATCACTGAACGAACATCCGCAAAATCAAGATTGATAAGGCCTTCCTTGACCATCAAATCCGTAATGCAGGCTACGCCTGAATACAAAACTTGGTCAGCCATGGAGAACGCATCTGCAAATTTTGTTTTATCATTGGCAACGCGGAAAAGGTTCTGGTTTGGAATAACAATCAGAGTGTCGACATTCTTTTGCAGTTCAATGATGCCCTCTTCGGCGAGCACCATACGGCGCTTGCCTTCAAAGGAAAATGGCTTGGTCACAACGCCTACAGTCAGAATACCAGCTTCACGTGCAGCGCGTGCTACAACAGGAGCAGCACCCGTTCCGGTGCCACCGCCCATACCGGCAGTT
This sequence comes from uncultured Rhizobiaceae group bacterium, assembly GCA_938030645.1. GTDB lineage: Bacteria > Pseudomonadota > Alphaproteobacteria > Rhizobiales > Rhizobiaceae > Pseudahrensia. The sequence continues at coordinate 8,645 of CALHHQ010000150.1, read as the reverse complement.
ACAAACGCCATATGGGTGCCAGACAGGTGATCATTAATTTCGTCAATGCACTCTTCAGCAGCTGCCGCACCAACTTCTGGCTGCGAACCGGCGCCAAGACCTTCGGTCACAGCAACGCCCATTTGAACAAGGCGATCAGCTTTAGACATGGTCAAAGCTTGCGCATCAGTGTTCGCAACAACAAAGTCCACGCCATCAAGGCCGGAAGCAATCATGATGTTCACGGCATTGCCGCCACCACCACCAACACCAAAAACGGTGATCCGTGGCTTTAATTCCGTAATATCAGGCTTTTGTAGATTGATGGTCATGGTTTAGTCCTCGTTTTGATCTGGTTGGCCCGGATTTAATGTCCTGACCGAATTGTTGCTCCCGGTTCTGTGCCGGGTGATGAATATTAAAAGCTCTCTTTCAGCCAACGGCCCATTCTTGCGAATGTCCCGCCGCCTGCACTTGAGAACAGGTTGGAAGAAGATGACGTCCCACCGACATATTCGGTGTGAGAGATTTGTGGATAGATCAGCAAGCCAGCAGCAGCAGAGAATGCCGGACCTTTGGCCGTTTTTGGCAAACCGGAAACGCCCATTGGCCGTCCAAGACGAACAGGACTTCCCAAAACGCGTGAAGCAATTTCATTTGCGCCGCTCAATTGGCTTGCACCGCCCGTCAGCACCATGCGCTTACCAATTGCGCCAGCAAAGCCTGAGCGGTTGATACGATCGCGCACGAACTCGAAGGTTTCTTCAACACGTGGACTGATAATTTGAGACAACTGACCAACAGATATCTGCGACCCCATGGCGTTGGGATCACCACCAACAGGTGAAACGGTCAGCAATTCTTCATCGTTAAATCGGCTTGGGCTTGCCGATCCATAAAGAACCTTCATACGCTCGGCTTCAGAAACAGGTGTGGATAGAACGCGTGCAATATCCATGGTGACATGCCCACCACCCACTGAAATCGCATCAGCGAACACCAAGTTTCCGCCGAGAAAAATCGAAACTGTCGTTGTGCCTGCACCCATATCGATACAAGCGCATCCCATACGCGCCTCATCATCCACCAAAGCAGCAAGTCCGCTGGCATAGGGCGCAGCCACCATCGCATCGACAGACAAATGTGAACGATTGATACAGGCTTCAAGATTGCGCAACGGCGCGTAATCAGCGCTCACCACATGCATATCAACACCAAGCTCATCGCCGGCCATAGCAAGCGGGTCGCGAATACCATGCTCTCTATCGAGCGAATAACCAATGGGGAGTGCGTGTAACGGAATGCGCTGATCTTCGAGCGCATGTTCATAACCAGCAGCAAGAACAGCGTTTACATCAGACGTTTCTGCCTCACGCCCGCCCAATACAACACTGGAGGAAAACGTATCACTTCCAATGCGGCCTGCAGATGCAGAAACAATGAGTGAATCCACAGTCACGCCTGCAGATCGTTCTGCACCATCGACAGCCAGACGCAAAGCACGCTCTGCCAAATCCATATCAACAACAACGCCGGACTTAATGCCTTGCGACCTTTGATGCCCAAAACCCAAGACTTCGACATTATGCGAACGGCCCGGCAAAACGGTCGATTCATCACGTGGCGTGAGACGTGCAACCATACAACAGACCTTCGACGACCCCACGTCGATCACCGACAACGTGGTGGGACGCGAAGCGGAAAGCCGTCCTAAATGTGCGATATCGGATGACGAACGGAAAAGACTCACAGTTTACGATCCGCCTTTTTCATAGCCTTCAGTCGCGCCGAAACGAGCTCAGAGCGCGTCTTCGCGGCTTCAGGCTCAAGGCGAAACACAACACGATCAGACTGACGCAAATCAACAATCGAAATTTCTCGCTCCAACAACTGACTCTCTTCTTCAAGAGAAACCAACCGCTCCAGAGCCAAACCAGCTCCGTATTCTGGGAGCTTCACAAGTAAGCCGTTTGCCAATTGAACATCCCAACGACGGTCGCCCACTCGCACGTAAGTTTCCACGCGACTGGCAATCTGTGGATAGCGCGCAGCGAGAGGCAGAATTTCACGAGCAGACTCTGCCGCGCCTTCACCCACCAAATGAGGCAAATGGGAAAACCTATTGTTCAGCAAATCTGCAATGCCGAATTTCGCAATCTGTGCGCCGGTCTTCTCAACAACAGTCAACCGATCATTGTGCTGCCAGACAGCCATAGCCCGCTTTTCAGCCAACGAGACCTGCAGCTTACCCGGGTACAATTTTCGAATGGCAACATCACGAACCCACGGCAGAGCCAGAACCCGTTCGCGCGCATCATTTACATCAAAACCAACAAGTGAAAGGACAGCACCGTTCGAAAGAGCAGAAAACACATCTTGCTCTTTGGTTTCCACCTGACCAGAAATCACGATATCCGTTGCAGTCAAACCTATAGTTGCCGCAGCGCCAGACATAATAGCTGGACCAGAACCACCACTGATCGCGCCGAAGACCCAACCAGAAGCAATGAACATAACAGCAGCAACGCTGCCCTGCCCTGAACGCAGGCTTGGCAGAAGGTCTACAAATTTAGAAAAGCGACGACTGCGGCTGCGACGCGCGAACAAAGAACCGTCCTCGCCATAATGACGAGGTTTTCTAAATAGACTGGTTATCCCGCTTAGCGACGACAACTCGCGTCCTCCACAATCCAAGTTAACAATTCACCGAAAGAGTGCCCTGCATGCTGGGCCAACTCCGGCAACAATGATGTGGGTGTCATGCCAGGCTGGGTATTTACTTCCAGCCAGATCAATTCGCCCGTCCCGTTTACGCGATCGTCCAACCGGAAGTCTGAGCGAGTTACACCTCGACAGCCGATGGCCTTATGCGCCTTCAGGGACAGTGTTTGAATTTCTTGGTAAACATTTGGTAAAATATCTGCCGGAAGGACATGTTTTGAGCCACCTTCGGCATATTTTGCATTATAATCGTACCAACCGCCGTCCGCCGCTTGAATTTCGGTCACTCCCAAGGCGACATCACCCATCACAGCACAGGTCAATTCGCGACCGTGAACGAATCGCTCCACCATCACCGTATCGCCATACGGCCACTCATCTGAGTACAATTCTTGCGGCGGAGTTGAGTGATCCTCTCCCACAATCAACACACCGAAGCTGGAACCTTCATTCACCGGCTTGATCACATACGGAGGCTTCATCACATGCTTGGGCGCAGCATCAAGTCGATGCATAACCTGAGCTTCAGCAACAGGAATGCCAGCACGGCGCGCAACTGTTTTTGCCCGCTCTTTGTCCATCGCCAAAGCGGATGCCATCACACCTGAATGCGTGTAGGGAATATCGAGATATTCCAGAATGCCTTGAATGGCACCATCTTCTCCATAAGGGCCATGCAATCCGTTGAAAACCACATCGGGTTTCAGATTTTCGAGTTTCGAAGAAATACTGCGATCCACATCGACGCGCGTGACTTTGAAACCGGAAGATTCCAACTCAGCCGCACAAGCCTCACCCGTGGATAAAGAAACTGGCCGCTCAGAAGACCATCCGCCCATCAGGACAGCAACATGCGTCATCGAAATACCTCATCCCCTGAGCCCCTTACTCAGCGGCAGATGAATCACAGCTGCGACAGACTGACAAGCGAGGTTGAAGTCTTGGTTTAAGGCGACGTTGAATCGTTATTTGAAGAAAATTCCAATAAGAGATTCAAATGACTCACGAATTACCGCTTAGACGAACCAGAAATTATTTTTGGCAAGTGAGAGTAAAAACGCCAATTGAATTTCGAAACGAAGTGGGTGCCAAGCAACCTCCGAATCAAGCTCATGCCGAAACATCGGTTTTAAAAGGTCGCCCTACCAAATGATTGTCTTTTGCCAAACAAAACGACTAGAAGCATTTATATTCTGAAAGTTGCAGAACTGCGTTCAGTCATTTTTTTTCGCCTCTGCGTATTTCGCAAATCAACCTCGATCGTGAACTGATTTGAACCCTCAAAATGCAGCCAAAGGCATCGTCCTTATGATCTTGTCCATGGCGGCTTTCGCTTTGGCCGACACATTGGTGAAAGTAACCTCTCAAACAGTTTCACCTGCGCAAGTTCTGTTCTTCCTAATTGGCAGCGGGCTGGTCATTTTTGGCCTTCTAGCAAAATTGCAAGGCAACAAATTATTGGATCGAAACGCCTTCGTCCCAATTTTGCTGCTGCGCTATGCAGCCGAAATTATTGGAATGATTGGCATGGTCACGGCGCTGTCACTTGTACCGCTTTCAACCGTCGGCGCCATCACACAAGCCACACCTCTCTTGGTTGCCATTGGTGCTGTCTTATTTCTGCGCGAAAAGGTCAGCTGGCGACGCTGGACAGCAATCGCTGTCGGTTTCATTGGCGTGTTATTGATCGTGCAGCCGGGGGGCGAAGGGTTCGACATTTCAGTTCTATGGGCCCTACTGGCAATGTTCGCTCTCGCTATTCGCGATCTCACCACAAGACTGACCCCACCTGACATGGGATCGTTCAGCTTAGCGACGTTTACAATGGCAGCATCTTTGCCATTCGCCATCGTCTGGGTGCTTTACAATGGTGAAAGCCTGTTCCCATCTAACGTTAATTGGTGGATCGTCGCGGTGATGTGCTCCCTGGGCGCAACCGGCTATTTGTTGTTAATCGTCTCTTTGCGGATGACAGAAGTGTCAATCGTGACCCCTTTCCGTTATTCCCGCATCATATTTCTTCTGGTCTTAGGCGTGATCGTCTTTGATGAAGAGCCCAGCGCACTCATGTTGTTTGGAGCGGCACTCATCATAGCGTCAGGCGTCTACATGATGTGGCGCGAACGGCAGATCAAACAGCAGGCCAGTCAAGCTCCTGAATAATCCAGGCTAATCATCCCAATTCAATTGTCGGCCTTCAATAATCTTGAAGGGCTGGGGCTCCAAGCCAGAGCTGGTCCAAAACAAGCTTTCGCCATCACGAACGACACCGTACGCAGACCAACCAGAGCGCTCCCACCAACTTTCATACTCGTTGGTTTGTTCGTTCACGCGCCATTTTCCAACGGTTTTACGCGCGCCCCGTTGCGAATAGGTTGTTGATCCGCTCGCGCTGAAATACTGCCTATATTCATCACCCGACCATGTGCCTTCAATCGAATTTCCAGACAGCATGGTTTCAATCTCAGCTGCAGTGACAGCAGTTGGTTCCGCACAAGCCGAACTCATCATGAATACAGAGGCGCTGAGAGCAATAGCAGTTTTCAACATTGTAGACGGTCCAAAGCGAGAGGCTGACAAAAGGCTAATCCGAGCAGCGCCGTCGACCCAATTAAATTTCTGTGATGGAAATGGCCAACAATTGAGCTTCAGGGTTTGAACGTCTCAACTTCCTTGCCATTTTCAAAGCGACCGAGACGTTTGATTTCCCACTCAAGAAGAATGTCCGAATTTTCATAAACCTTGCGACGAACAGTTTCGCCAAGGGTTTCAAGATCGTGTCCCGTGGCCCCACCCGTGTTGATCATGAAGTTACAGTGCATTTCGCTCATTTGCGCGGCACCCACCATGTGACCGCGCATTCCTGCTTCATCAACCAATTTCCAGCTTGAATGAGGCAATGGGTTCTTGAATGTTGAACCGCCCGTCTTTTCACGGATCGGCTGAACCGTTTCGCGGTGATGTTGCACTTCATCCATCGCTTTTTGAATATCGGCTTTGCCCGCAGGTTCGCCTTCAAAAACGGCAGAAGTAAAAATCAAGTCCTTCGACACACCACTGTGTCGATAGGAATATCCCATGTCTGCGTGGCTCAGAACGTGCTTATTGCCCTGGCGATCCAAAGCATGAACTTCCACAACGCGATCCGTTGTCTCTGTACCATTAGCACCCGCGTTCATTCGTAATGCGCCACCAATCGCTCCGGGAATACCGTGGTAAAATGCAAATCCGCCCAGACCAGCTTCCAAGGCAGCTGCCGCCAAGCGTTTATCAGGCGTGGCAGCGCCAGCGCTTAAACGCGTATTGGAAACAGTTTCGACTTGCCCAAACCCTTTGCCGGACAAGCGAATGACAACACCTTCAATACCTCCATCCCGCACCAATAGGTTTGAACCAATACCCACAACCAAAACGGGAACATCATCAGGCAACATTTTTAGGAACGCCGCCAGATCATCTTCATCAGCAGGAGAAAACAGAAGGTCGGCAGGACCGCCTGCTTGAAACCAAGTGATCTTTGACATCAATGCATCAGGCGTAAGCCGCCCGCGAATGTTCGAAACATCAAGACGTTCCAGAAGTGCAGCACCACTCATTAAAGGTTCACCAATTCATCTGGCAAAGCATGAGCCCAAGTCGTGATATTGCCAGCGCCGAGGAAGACAACGAAATCGCCCTCTTCGGCAATTTCTGCAATCATCGGCGCTATGTCTTCTGGCCCTGAAATCACGCGCACATCGCGGTGTCCTCCTGATTTCATATTGCTGGCCAAGGTTTCGTGGTTGATGCCTTCAATTGGTTTCTCACCAGCTTCGTAAACAGGAGCCAACAGCACGGTTTGAGCATCATTGAAACACGCGCCGAACTCGTCAAACAAGCTCTCCAAACGGGTGTAACGGTGCGGCTGTTTGATCGCGATAACTTTGCCTTTGCCTGCCGATTTCACAGACGTGCGCGCCGCTTTTAACACAGCTGAAATCTCAACGGGATGGTGAGCATAATCATCAAAAATCTCGACACCATTCCAAGATCCCGTATGGGTGAAACGGCGTTTCACGCCTTGGAACGCCAACAGGCCTTCACGGATTTTGTCTTCGCTCACACCCAATTCGTGAGCCACTGCAATCGCGGCAGTGGCGTTAGACACGTTGTGAATACCGGGCATGGGAAGAACAAGATCAATCATTTCGCTGGTCTCGCCCGTTTTGCGATCACGAATCATCACATCGAATTTGGAGTTTGCGCCCTGCGCCTCAACTCTGGCAAAGCGCACATCAGCTTGCGGGTTATTGCCATATGTCACCAAGCGACGATCTTCGATACGCCCGCGCAACGCCTGCACTTCAGGGTGGTCGATACACACAACACCAAAACCGTAAAACGGCAAGTTCTCGATAAACGTTTTGAACGCTTCTTTGGCGTTTTCGAATGTCTTGTAGTGATCAAGATGTTCAGGGTCGATATTGGTGATAATTGCCACATCAGCAGGAAGCCGTAGGAAAGACCCATCACTCTCGTCAGCTTCCGCGACAAGCCATTCACCGTCGCCCATTTTGGCGTTGGTGCCATAAGCGTTTAAAATGCCACCATTGATAATGGTTGGATCAAGCCCGCCATAGTCGAGCAACGTGCCCACCATTGATGTGGTGGTGGTTTTGCCGTGTGTCCCACCAACAGCTACCGATTGCTTGAACCGCATCAGTTCTGCCAGCATTTCAGCACGGCGAACAATCGGCAATTGCCGCTCTTTGGCTTCAACCCGTTCAGGGTTGTCATGCTGAATTGCTGTGGAAGTCACAACGACAGCGGTCTCACCCAAGTTTTCAGCCTTATGACCTACGTGTACCGTGATACCTTTTTCGCGCAACCGCTGAACATTGGCACCATCTGCAGCGTCAGACCCTTGAACCTTGTGTCCAAGATTGTGCAACACTTCCGCAATCGCGCTCATACCAATACCGCCGATACCGATAAAATGTATCAGGCCAATGTCGTCTGACATACGCATGTAATTGTTCCCTGTATCGTTCTACTTGTGTCGCGGTGGACCTTTGCTAGCCATTCCAGCGCTCAAGTAACTCTTTTCACCAACGGCGGCAACCAAATCGGCCAATTGTTGCGTAGCTTTTGGTTTGCTGGTCATAGCAGCAGCATGGGCTTGTTTATTCAATTCTTCAGGCTGCCCCATCGCCAATGCTAGATGCTCCGCTAAAACGGGCGCCGTCAGCTCGACTTGCGGCACAACCGTTCCCCCGCCACGCTCAACCAATTCTGCAGCGTTGGCCGCTTGATCGTGATCCAGCGCGTAAGGGTAAGGCACCAGAATAGACGGTCGTCCCATCGCCGCTATTTCAGACACTGTAGATGCACCAGCGCGAGAAACAACGAGATGAGCTTGCTCTAACCGTTTGCCCATTCCATCAAAAAATGGTGCCACTTCTGCAGAAACACCATTGGCCGCCAACAGCGTCTTCACCTGTTCAACTTGCTCGGCACGAGCCTGCAGGGTCAAGCGAACGCGTTTGCGCAAGTCGTCAGCTAACAGGACGACCGCTTCCGGCACAGTTTCACCAAAATACTGAGCGCCTTGAGAGCCGCCAACGACAAGCAAGTTGAACGGTTCTTGCCCACTAGATTGCGCATATGGCTTGTCTGATTTGTCCAGACGTTCAGCAATTTCCAAGACTTCTTGGCGCAACGGATTTCCAGTTATGACTGTATCTGATGGCAGGCTTTTGCTTGAAAAACCTGCTGCGACCGCAACTGCTTTCTTTGAGAGTAGTTTATTCGCTCGACCCAACACGGCATTCTGTTCATGCAAAACAGTTGGCACGCCCATTCTCTGTGCTGCGAACAGTGGAGGAATACTAGGATAGCCTCCAAATCCAACCGCAACATCGACTTCTAGTTTCTTGATCAAAGCTTTTGATGCTTTGTACCCATTG
>CALHHQ010000149.1 GCA_938030645.1 uncultured Rhizobiaceae group bacterium | reverse complement strand
CGCTAAGAAAGTTCTCTTCATTGGCGTTGACGTGACATCATCAAATTTCAAATTGGCAACCTGGAACATAAACTCTGTGCGTTTGCGCATCGGGATTGTGGAAGAATATCTGGAACAGCATCAGCCAGATGTTTTGTGTTTGCAGGAGATCAAATGTCAAAACGATCAGTTTCCTGAAAAAGCCTTTCGTAAGATGGGTTATGAGCACATGGCTGTTCATGGACAAAAGGGCTACCATGGCGTCGCCACTGTTTCTAAAACACCGCTGACCGACATCACTTCAACAGACTATGTTCAGATGGGGGATACTCGCCATGTGGAATGTGTTGTGCAAACCAAAACTGGCCCAGTCTGCGTTCACAATTTTTACGTTCCTGCTGGCGGTGATGAAGCCAATCCTGTGACGAACCCTAAGTTTGATCACAAAATGAAATTTCTCGATGAGATGAAGTCACTGACCCACAACCAAAAGGGTGCACCGTCTATACTTGTTGGTGATCTCAACATCGCTCCTCTCGAAACTGATGTGTGGTCTCATAAACAGCTTTTGAAGGTCGTGAGCCATACGCCTGTAGAAACTGACGGATTGAAAGAGATTCAATCTACAGGTGGATGGGTCGATTTAATTCGCCAACACATTCCGCCCGAAGAGAAGATTTTCACATGGTGGAGCTATCGTGCCAAAGACTGGGATGCTGCTGATAAAGGTCGCAGACTTGATCACATATGGTCGTCGCCCGAGTTGGCAACGAGCCTCACGAATATCGATGTGCTGCGGGAAGCGCGGGGATGGATCAAACCTTCAGACCATGTGCCAGTTATGGCAGAATTTAACTTCTAGCTTAAGTGCTGGTCTGCTTGATCAAGTTTGATACGAATACGCTCCAGCTGCGTCATGAATTCGCTGACGGATTTTGAAATGCGTTTTTGAAGCAAAACTGCAAGGTCTGGATATTCTTCCAACATACGTCGAAACAGGGGACGTGGAATTTTCAATATTTCCGTGTCTTCTGCAGCAACCGCTGTAGCGGGATGTTCGGTTTCCGAAATCAAAGCTATTTCACCCAAGAGTGCGCTCGCACCGTAGGTTTTGACAAGAGAGTTTCGATCACCTGAAAATAAGTCCACTTGGCCATGGACGACGACGTAACCGCCCTCTGAAAATGAGCCTTGCTTGAACAGCCGCGTGCCTTTGGCCAAAACACGTGCTTCGCAACCAAAGGCAAGAAGACGCAATTGTTCCGCATGAAACCCTTCGAAAAGTCTCACGCGACTCAACACGGCTATGTCGGAATCAAGAGACATTCAGATCAAGGAACCAGTTTATAACCGCCAGATTCGGTTACCAGCAAAGCTGCATTGGAAGGGTCTTTCTCGATCTTCTGGCGAAGGCGATAGATATGGGTTTCCAACGTATGTGTGGTGACGCCAGAATTGTAGCCCCACACTTCCTCCAAAAGGACATCGCGGGTGATGACTTTTTGATCCGCCCGATAGAGGTATTTCAGGATGGACGTTTCTTTCTCCGTCAAGCGCACTTTGCTGTCGTCTTCCTCAATCAGCAGTTTTTGCGCTGGGCGGAATGAATAGTGACCAATAGCAAAAACGGCATCTTCTGAATGTTCATGCTGGCGCAATTGCGCTCGAATGCGCGCTAGAAGAACCGCAAACTTGAACGGTTTGGCAATGTAGTCATTTGCTCCAGCTTCGAGACCCAAAATTGTATCGCTGTCTGTGTCATGGCCCGTCAGCATGATGATCGGAGACTTGAAGCCACCTTTGCGCAGAATTTTCACAGCCTCGCGGCCATCCATATCCGGCAAGCCTACATCCATAATCAAAAGATCAGTGTGATCAGCACGGGCTGCTTCAATGCCACTGGCCGCTGTTTCTTTTTGGGTGATGGCAAATTCTTCGTAAAGCGCCAATTGTTCGGTGAGCGCTTCGCGCAGATCGTTGTCATCATCAACCAGAAGAATGGAACGTTCAGTCATATTAGTCCTCACAATAAACAGGCCCGACAATTCGGGTAATCATTCTATCTAGGCATAGAATTTGTGTCGTAAACTTGTGCACGTTAGAATCACACGCGAATGTGACTGTGTGTTTTTAATTGTGAGCCAAATAGGGCCAAAGTGCAAAATATTATGCTTAATCTCCTGCGTGTTCAAAAAGCCCCTAGAAGCAAAACTCAAGGACTATTGATTGCTGGTGGGCGCGTTATTCGCTGTGCGTTGGGCCGCTCTGGCATCGGCATAAAGCGTGGCGAGGGTGATGGGATCACCCCGCTTGGTGTTCATGGTTTGGTGGAAGCTTACATTCGCATGGATCGCGTTCCCATTCGCGCCAGCCATTTTCCGCTATTAGAAATCAATGAAAGTGATGGTTGGTGCGATGCGGCAGGTGATGCCAACTACAATCGTCATGTAACCCTGCCGTATCCCGCGAGCTACGAGCGTATGAAGCGTGATGATCATTTATATGATGTGGTGGTGGTGATGGACCACAATATCACCAGTCGAATGACGGTGGGTGGAAGTGCAATATTCTTTCATCTCGCCCATGACGACTACCGCCCCACTGAAGGGTGCGTTGCTATTTCGTGCAAAGACATGCTTTGGCTGTTGCCGCAGATTGGGCCTGAGACTGTTATGGTGGTGGAATAGGAGTGTGATTAGTCCCGACGGATGACGCCGCCAATTGCGGATACGAAGAGCAGCGATAACGCCCAACCCGCCCCAATCTGAAACCACTCCCAAGTCCGCACCCACCAGCCATAAGGTTCGTGTTCGCCAGATTGCCAATCCACAACACGTGGTGACCAATCATCTTCCATGCGGAAGTTCACAACCGGTATGGCTATGTCGAGGGAGTATACGAAAGAATTGAAGGTGGAATATTCAGAGGCGACAGAAGCGGCGCAAATTCCGCTGATGCTGTTCTTTGGATAAACCCAATTCTCCCGACAGGCGAGAGGAGCTTTGCCAACGGGTAGATTTTCAACTTTTCCTTCCCAAACGGCTTCTTTGAATATGAGAGGGTGAGTGGGTGTCATAATGCCTGATCGAGCAGCGAGTTCGTAAACACCTGTTCCGATGATGACCATTGCGAACAACCAAATCATTGCAAAGCCGGGGCGGTAACCATGGCCGATGACCTTTTTCTCTACCCATCGGAAGAAGTTCGTCAGATGTCGGATGAACGCTCGAAATGGGTCTTTGGGCATGGGAACATGGTTGAGTGTGAATTTGCGCTGGCGTTCGCGACGGTCAATGCGCACTTCACGGGCTTCTTCTTCATGTCCCATATGCTCAAGCACAATTGCCAATTGTTGATAGGGGTTGGGTCGGAATTTCGATGTGAGATGTTTGACAGGCTGTCGTTCCAGCCAACGTTTCCAAAACGATGGATTGCAGCCTTCTGGCAATTCGGCAAACCGCTCATAAGAGAAATTGTCGAGACGAATTTGCGAGGGTTTGTCCCATGCAGATTCATCCATGTTGAGTGATTTGCAACTGGCTCCGGCAAGGTTCAACTCGCCGCGTGTGTATTCTACTCCGCGCCACGTGAGCATGTTGCCAATCTTCGCATTGCGCAGATTTATGCCACCTTTGGATTCAAACGACCCACCTTGGAAGGTAATGCTGTCGCCAATTTCTGCAGAGAGAAGAGAAATTTCACCCCGCACGCGACACTCAGAATTGAGATAGATCGAATTGCCAACATTGAGATTGGGGGCGTTGATAGCGATTTCTTTGGCGGAGAATGTGCCTTTGGTGAAGCGAAGGTTAGTACCGATTAATGTATTTGTAAGATCGACCATTCCAAGAGCAAAAAAACCATGATCGAGAAAGACATCACTCTTAATGTCTGCGCCTTCCAAGTCTAAGGACGTCGTTGGATCTAGAAATTTTCCATTTCGGCAAGTTAGACCTAACCCAGCCTTAGCGCCAAGCAGCCGAACCGCACCGTTTGCGCGAAATCCTTCATTGAGAAAAATTCTTCCGTTTGTTTTGATGCCGTCGCCGATAAAGCAATTGTTTGGTTGTTCGAATAGTCCAGCACTACAATCCAAATCGCCCTCAATTTTTGCTCCCAGAATCCGAACCGTTTCTGTTGCTCGAAAACCTTCGCGCAACAAAAGCGAACCGGTGCATTCAAACCTATCACCATTAATTCCTTGTATCGTGCAGCCCGACAAACTAAAATTTTCAGCACAACAATCTTGAATGATTACGTTACCTTCAACATTGCAATTTTTAAGTACAAAATTTTCTGGAATAATTGTTCCTTGAAAGTCAATCGTTCCTTCAATGAAGGCATGAACCAATCGAGTTCCGTGGTCGTGGAGTGGATTTTGATCATCGCCTCCTAAGGCAATGAAACGGAGAAAATCAGCTCGGATTCTGTTTAGGTCTGTGGCTGTTGTTGGGCGTGTGTCCCCCTTGTCGCATCTTTCTCCCGATGCTGCGCAGCGCAATAAGTCATGTTCTGCGGGATGGAGTTTGCCTTCTTCGCCGTCGAGCCAGAAGTCGCTGAGAGTACGTCCCCATGCGCGGGCGGGTTGAGTGTCTTCGTTTTGCAATGTGTCTTCCCCGTCCCTCAATTGGGAATAGGTTAGCCTCCCGTGATTTGGATGTCATCCCGCCCCCCCTCTGTCGTCTTTGACGACAACTCCCCACGAGGGGGGAGAGCTAGCTTTTGTCTGGTTTTGGTTGTTTCAATCGATCAACTTGCAACAAACCCAACTCAAATGGTGCATAGTTACACGATTTGTCTTTTCTCCCCCCCTGTGGGGGAGATGTCGCTGTAAGCGACAGAGGGGGGGACGGTGCAATATGAGAGCTCAATTCCTATAAAAAAGGGCCCCTCAATGAGCGGCCCTTTGGAATTTGATGTCTTTAAACTTAGTCCGCAGCGGCGGCGGCTTGGGCAGCGCGCATTTGGCGTTTGCGTTCGATTGGATCGAGGATGCGTTTGCGAATGCGGATGTTGAGCGGCGTGACTTCCACCAATTCATCATCGGTGATGTAAGCCAATGATTTTTCTAGCGTCATGTTCAATGGCGTGGTGATCTTAACGGCTTCGTCTTTACCAGAAGAGCGCATGTTGGTGAGCTGTTTGCCTTTCA
>CALHHQ010000148.1 GCA_938030645.1 uncultured Rhizobiaceae group bacterium | reverse complement strand
GCAATTGGCGGATTGCTCAGCGTTTTCCTTATGGCCGTTCTCGTGTCAGGTTCTTATTTGATGCTACGAGACGACATGATGGGCGCGACGCTCGCGAACCACGCGCGGATGCAACAAGCCTATGAAGACCGCATCACAAGTCTGCGTGCTCAAGTTGACCTCGTGACCAGCCGCCAAATGCTTGATCAGCAAGCTGTTGAGGAACGCGTTGCAGAACTTCTTGCAAGGCAAAGTGAAATTGGTGAGCGCCAGTTGCATGTGCGCAAAGCCTTGAAACGCACTGGCAAACTGCAAAACTTGGACACAACTACAACGTCTTCGGTGAAACCAGATAAACGCGCAGGACTGAACCTTGGCTCTCTTGTTGGCAGCAGCAGCCCGTTTATTGGGTCTAATGCACAACCTGTAGCGCTTGCCTCTGTTGAATACCAATCGGACCCGAAGGTTTTGGATTCACTTGAAGCGACCTTGGTTGAAACTGAAACAGCCCAATTGGCCGAACTCACAATGCTGCGCACCAATGCGCAAAATAAAGCGCGCAAACTCGCGCGTATATTGACCAAACAGGGTATTCGCATTCCAAACGCATCTGCCATCGGCGGGCCGTTGATCGAATTGAAAAGTGCGGCTCATTTTTCTGACCACGTGGATGCGCTTGATGCTTCGTTGAAAACTCTCGATCAAGTTCGACGCGCAGCCAAAAGCTTGCCACATGGCAACCCTGCTCCCGGCAGCCGCATTTCATCGAAATATGGCCGTCGTCATGACCCATTCACTGGCCGCTCTGCTATGCATGCAGGGCTGGATTTCAAGGCGCGCACCGGTTCTAAGGTGATCGCCACAGGATCAGGTAAGATTGTCAAAGCAGGCCGGAATGGCGGCTATGGCAAAATGATTGAAATCAATCACGGTGGTGGCATTACAACACGCTATGCGCACCTCAGCCGTATTTCGGTTCGTGTCGGGCAGCATGTTGGTCGAGGTCAGTTGATCGGCAAGGTTGGCAGCACGGGGCGTTCAACAGGCCCTCACCTTCACTACGAAGTGCGCCGAAAAGGCCGCGTGCTCGACCCCATCCATTACGTGCGCCTCGAGAAGCACCTCAAGCCTTATCTTTAGGGCTTATTCGACGTCTTCAATTACTTTGTCTTCGCCACTCACCTGATGGGCCAATGCTGATTCCATGAACTGGTTCAGGTCACCATCCAACACGCCGTTTGGATTGGTGCTTTCAATGCCGGTACGCAAGTCTTTCACCAACTGATAAGGTTGCAATACGTACGAACGAATCTGGTGCCCCCAACCAATCTCTGTCTTGTTGTCGTGGGCCGATTGGGTCGCTTCTTCACGCTTTTTCATTTCAAGATCGTACAAACGTGCACGCAGAGCTTTCATCGCGTTTGCACGGTTTTGGTGTTGTGATTTTTCTGAACTCGTCACCACAATTCCCGTTGGTTCGTGAGTAATACGAACCGCTGAATCCGTCGTGTTCACGTGCTGTCCACCGGCTCCGGACGAACGGAACGTATCGACACGAATGTCTTTGTCTTGAATATCGATTTCAATGTTGTCGTCGATCACCGGATAAACCCAAACGGATGAAAACGAAGTGTGGCGACGGGCATTGGAATCGTATGGAGAAATGCGCACCAGCCGATGGACCCCGGATTCCGTTTTGAGCCAACCGTGGGCATTGTGCCCCTTGACCAAAACGGTCGCGGCTTTGATTCCCGCTTCATCGCCCGCAGTGGTGGCCTGAATTTCGACTTTATAACCGTTGCGCTCTGCCCAACGAATATACATGCGCAGCAGCATATTGGCCCAGTCGTTGGATTCTGTGCCACCTGCCCCGGAATGCACTTCAAAGAATGTATCGTTGGCATCGACTTCACCAGACAGCAGTGTTTCCACCTGACGTTTGCCCAACTCACCGTGCAGTTGGCGAAGCGATGCTTCGGCTTCATTTAGCACATCAGAATCGTCCTCCATTTCGGCCAGTTCGATCAGATCAGCAGCGTCTTGCAGATCTGTTTCTAAACCGTTGATAGACGTGATGCTTGTTTCTAGTGTCTGGCGTTCTTTCATGAGAAGTTGTGCTTTGCCAGCGTCATTCCACAGATCAGGATCTTCAGCTAGTACGTTGAGTTCAGCCAAACGTTTTTTGGCCACATCCCAATCCAAATGGCGGCGCAGCAGGCTGATCGCCTGAGTAATTTCGTCTGCAAGGGTTTGCATCTCTGCACGCATTAGGTGGATTCCGATGGATATTGTGTTCGGAGTGAACAGATAAGGGGAGTGTTGCGCGGTGTAAAGAACCGCATTGGTTTGTTTCACTGAGCTTTATCCGAGCACTCAAATCCATTTGCCATGACAGAGGCGCTTCCAAGACATTGGTCGAAAAGTGTCATACAACTGCACTTGTTTGCCCAAGTATCCTTACATCTACGCATCAGCTACAATTGCAGGGGTGAGCATTTCATCAGTGTTCTTGCCATGGCAGTTATGCAGACTTTGGAGACATTGGCAGTTCGCTCAATTGCATCTATCAAAACACTATGAAACAAGATAAGCTGACTTGGATATTACAAAGCAATGCGATTGGGAAAGATGATCAATTATCTTTGACTGATTGCATCCTGAAATCTGGCCACAAGGTCGAACTTATTCGGGTAATACCTTTCATTCATGAGCCTGCAGACACTCTTCCAAAAATTGAAGGGCCGTGTGTCGTCTACGGTTCAAGCGGACTGGTGAAATTGGGCCGCGCGGCAAATTGGTTTCCGTGTGGATGGGACGGTGAAGCTTTCGAATTGGACGCTGTGAACCAAGCGCTTGGAGAACTTGCTCTAAACTTTGAAGCCATAAAGACAGTTTGGTCTAGGGCATTCGAAACAGCATCTGACAACGGTTGGGAAACGATTTTTATCCGTCCAGTCTCGGAAACAAAAGAGTTTCCGGGAAAGGTATACCGAATTGACCAACTGCAAGATTGGGTCGAAAAACTGGAGATATCCGGTTATTTTGAATCCAACGATAACCCCGCGATGGTTGGCCCGGCACTTACATTGGGTCGTGAATGGCGAGTGTTCGTTGTGGACGGACAGCAAGTAACAGGCTGCGAATATGCAAATCATGGCATCGCGGATGCAGTTGCTTTCCTGCCGAGTGAGGTTACCGATTTCGTTGAGCAATCTTTGCGAGTGTTTGCCCCTGCACCCTGCTTTGTGATTGACGTTGCCGAAGTTTTTGCAAATAGCGAAAGTGCCCTGAAAGTTGTCGAATACAACTCTATCAATTCATCAGGATTTTATGCGTGCGATAAAGCTGCAATCGTCAGAGAACTGAGTAAATTTGCACTATCAAATTTCGGTAACTAAGGGCTCTAAGCCGTCTTCTATCTCAAAGACTATCGAGGCCAATCATTCCTAGTAGACCTCACCTAAACTAGACCCAACACATTCCAAGCAATTACCACGCCCAAAGCCCATGAAACCGCCATGCCGCCCCATAGGGTCCATGCGTA
>CALHHQ010000147.1 GCA_938030645.1 uncultured Rhizobiaceae group bacterium | reverse complement strand
TTGCCCATGCCGCCCATGCTTGAGCCTTTAAGGACAGATGCAATGCCGCCGCCGCCAGCAACACCAGCTACAACTTGAATGATAATAGGTAAAAGAGATTCCATGATTACTTCCCTTCAGAAATACAAACCACCCCGCAGTGGTGGGGATGCGACAATTTGGACTTCACGCTGGTGTGAAGTCAAACGCAAATCGGGTTCATCCGCGAAAAACTTTACCCATGGTTAACCATGACCCGCCTGACTAGCTGGGCGTCACAGCTTTCTCATAGTCTTCAACCATAGCTTTGCTGATTGGACCGGGAACAAAATTGTACTGTCCGATCTCCGAAACAGGCGTCACTTCGGCTGCGGAGCCAGTAATGAAACATTCTTCGAAACTTGCCATTTCATCGGGCATGATTGCGCGTTCAACAACTTCCAAACCACGTTTTTTCGCCAGTCCAATAACGGTTTGGCGCGTAATCCCATCCAAGAAACAATCAGGCGTTGGGGTGTGAATGACACCTTCCTTTGTGAAAAAAACATTGGCTCCAGTCGCTTCGGCGACCTGTCCGCGATAGTCAAACATCAAAGCATCGGCATAGCCTTTGGCTTCTGCCTCGTGCTTTGACAGAGTGCAGATCATATACAAGCCAGCAGCTTTGGATTTGCATGGAATGGTCGCTGGATCGGGGCGTTTCCATTGTGCAATATCGAGGCGAATGCCCTTCATTTTCTCTGCAGGGTCGAAATATGAAGGCCAATCCCAAACTGCAATGGCGACATTGATTTTGTTTGTTTGTGCTGAAACACCCATCATTTCGCTGCCGCGCCAAGCAATTGGGCGAATATAAGCATTCTGCAATCCTTGGCGCTTCAAGGTTTCCTTGCAAGCATTGTCAATTTCTTCAACGCTGTAGGGAATTTCAAACCCCAGATACTCAGCAGACTTGTGCAAACGCTCTGTATGTTTGGTGAGTTCGAAAATCTCACCGCCGTAAGCGCGTTCGCCCTCAAACACAGAACTGGCGTAATGTAAGCCATGGGTGAGGACGTGCACTTGTGCATCTTCCCATTTTACGAACTCACCATTGTACCAGATATCGCCGTCGAGCTGGTCGAAAGGAACGCCTGCCATCACAAACCTCATTAAAAGCTGAACCGGACCTTGCCGATTGTATCAAAAACCGTCACGAAGTATGAACTGCAACAAATATATGTCAACCTTCCTTACGTATTTTGAGCGTCTGGATGCCAATGAATCGCACGTCTGGCACCATCGAATGCCGAAATTTCATTCAAAATGGGTCGGAAATGTCTGATTTGATTACAAATGCCCCTGAATCTGATGACCAACTTGATTTTAAGATGGTTGAGCTATTCTTCTTTGCCTATCGAGATTTCATCTCGGACGCGGATGAACTTTTAGCTGAAATGAATTTTGGTCGTGCCCATCACCGTGTGTTGCATTTTGTAAATAGACATCCGGGACTGTCGGTTGCGCGCCTGTTGGAGATTTTGCAAATCACGAAGCAGAGTCTCGGTCCTATTTTGAAACAGTTGGTTGAAGGTGGGTATTTGCTTCAGCAAGAAGGTGCAACAGACAGGCGCAAAAGACTTCTCTATCCAACGCAAAAAGGCCGCAATCTGTCGATTGAGTTGATGCACATGCAGTCGCGGCGCATCATGAGCGCTCTTGGCGGTTTGAATGATAACGACCGAGAAATTATCGAGAAATTTCTGATCGGGATGATCGAACCGGAAGAGCGGGAACTTGTAGAAGGTCTCGTAACTGCAAAAAGCTAGAACGATTTTTCCATGAATGTCGGTTTTCAACCGGGATTGTTGAAACAGGAGAAGACGGGTTATGTTGCAGTCAAATCAAGTCGGTTCAGATCAGGTTGCGGAATATATGTCGCTAGAAATCACAGACGATGCTGCGCATATTCTGGTTATCGATGATGACAGTCGTATCCGCGATCTTGTATCTCGTTATCTCAGCGAACAAGGTTTTCGGGTTTCTGTTGCTGCTGATGCATCAGAGGCGCGCCGAAAGTTAAACGGTTTGACGTTTGATTTGCTCATTGTGGATGTGATGATGCCAGGCGAGAACGGAACTGATTTCACACGCAGCTTGCGCGAAAACAATGATGTTCCAGTTATTATGCTGACCGCGTTGGGTGAAGCGGAGGCCAGGATAAAAGGGCTGGAATCCGGCGCTGATGATTATCTCCCCAAACCTTTTGAACCACGCGAACTTGTGTTGCGCATCAACAGTATTTTGAAGCGGGTCACTGTGGAAGAGCAGCCCATTCAAGAGCAGGTTCTGTTTGGTCCGTACACATTTACAATCGCGTCACGAGAGTTGAAGCGCGATGGTGAGGTCGTGAAACTGACTGATAGAGAACGCGAAATCATGGTGCTGTTTGCAACCAATCCGGGAGAGACTGTTCATCGTCTCGACTTGGTTGGGCATGACACTGGCGCAAACGAACGCACTGTAGATGTGCAAATCAACAGATTGCGCCGGAAAATCGAAAATGATCCAGCGTCACCTTCTTGGCTACAAACTGTGCGCGGCATAGGCTATCGTCTCCAAACACAATAACTTATTCAAAATGGGCGTCAGGTGAGCGACAACGATATTCTTACGAACGCTCCGGCAGAAGACGCATCTGCCAATGTCGGCCAAAGACTGGCCCCACGTTATCGTTTGTTGCGACGGTCTTGGCGCCGCATGGCACGGTATGTGGCTGGCTTTATGCCATCGGGCCTTTTTGCACGTTCTTTGATCATCATCATTGCGCCCATGCTCATATTGCAAGGGATCATCGCCTTTGTGTTTATGGAGCGTCATTGGCAATCGGTGACTACACGGCTTTCAACATCGGTTGTCCGTGATGTGGCAGCTTTGATGGATGTCATTGAAACTTACCCTCAAGATGAAGACTTTGAAACTGTGTCGCGGATTGCGCGAGAGCGTTTGGGACTGCAGGTTGCCATCTTGCCTGATCAGGAGTTGCCAGCACCCAGGCCCAAACCGTTTTTCTCCATATTGGACACTGCACTTAGCGAGCAATTGACTCTGCGTATTGATAAGCCGTTCTGGATCAATACGGTTGGGAAATCTGACCTGTTGGAAATTCGCATCAGACTTGAGCAGGGGGTGTTTCGTGCATTTGTTCCGCGCAAGCAAGCTTACGCATCCAACACCTACATCTTTTTGCTTTGGATGGTGGGCGCTTCGGTTGTGCTCATTTTGATCGCAATTTTGTTTTTGCGAAATCAAATTCGGCCAATCCAACGGCTTGCTGAAGCCGCGGAACGGTTCGGCAAAGGACAACAAATTTCGGAAGACTTTAAACCGCGTGGCGCTGCTGAAGTGCGACGTGCGACACATTCATTTCTTGAAATGCGGGATCGCATTGAACGTGCTTTGGAGCAGCGGACTGCAATGTTGGCGGGTGTGAGTCATGACTTGCGAACAGTGCTCACCCGTTTCCGATTGCAGTTGTCTTTCGTACCCAAATCGAAGGAAGTGACTGACCTTTCGGGTGATATCGATGACATGCAAAGTATGTTGGAAGGCTATTTGGATTTCGCGCGGGGCGAGAGCGGCGAAGAAGCCACTGATGTAGACATAAATGATGTTTTTGAGCGCTTCTCAACGGAAGCAGATTCGCTTGGGAAAGACTTGGAGATTGTTGTTGCAGGCGACCCGATTGTGCATGTGCGCCCATCGGCCTTCACACGCTTGATGTCCAACCTTGTGGGCAACAGTTTCCGATATGCTGATTCCGTTCGTGTGACTTCTCGACATCAAGGAAAGATGCTCATGGTTGATGTTGAAGATGATGGCCCGGGAATACCTACTGAAAATTACAACGATGTCTTCAAGCCATTTTTCAGACTGGATGAGGCCCGCAATCTGGATTCATCTGGCACCGGGTTGGGCTTGGCGATTGCACGCGATATTGTTCACACCCATGGTGGAAAAATTGTTCTTGATGAAAGCGCATTGGGTGGCTTGAAAGTGAGTGTATCGATTCCAGCCTAATTGCAGCATTGCTCAAGCGCTTTGACGTTCATATTGCTGCAAATATTTCAGCCAGCGTTTGACCCGATCCAAATTTACACCCAAGTCAGATCTGCCAATCTGGCTTTGGCTGTATATAGCGAGCGTCGCGCGTTCGGCATCAATCGGAATGAACTCAATTCGAATTGTATCTGGAAATTTCAGCAAGGTGGTGCGTTGAACATAGCGCAATTTCAACTCGTCCGCGGCATTATCAACACGTTCTATTTGGTCTTCGTTTTCAACGGCCTTCATAAAGCGTTGCTTCAGCTCTTGAGCACTGAGAGCGTAAGTGGGACTTTCAAGATCAATTTTGGAAGACACACAAAAGCCCGTTGGGCATACAAGAGCTTGATTTGGTTTGGGCGTTTTTTGAAGGGTCAGAAATGTAACTGGGCCGAGATCTGCTGGGCCCGACACGCGTTCCCAGATCGTCTCCCAGCCGTAGAGCGTCAGACATACAAATCCAATTGCAACGATCAACAGAAAGCTGAGAGCTGTTCCAAGAACCAATTTCACAAGTGCTTTCACGCGAGTTTTCCAAATCTATGGAGTTTTCATACCCTGACCTTTCAT
>CALHHQ010000146.1 GCA_938030645.1 uncultured Rhizobiaceae group bacterium | reverse complement strand
CGCGTTCGAAAGCTGGTCAAGAAACTTGGGCAACAATTGCTGGACCATCCCGAATGTGGTCACCTGTTCATGCAGCCACTGAAGTCTCAAGGGGTCTATAAAATGGAAGACTCGGCCATGATCATCCGCGTCAAATTCATGACCAAACCGGGCGACCAATTTGTAACCCGCAAAGTAGTCTATGCTGCAATCAGAGAGCTGTTTGAGCGCGAGGGCATCAAATTCGCAAACAAGGAAGTCACCGTTAGACTGGCAGAAGAGCCTGTTGAACCGCTCACAGAAAATCAAAAGAAATCGATTACGGCAGCAGCACGCTCTGTAATCGATGATGAAGCCGCAGCACAACCACCAACCAAAGCAGATGATGGGCCTTAACCGTGACGGATGAAAAAACAATCACGGTCTACGATGATCAAGTAGAAAAATATGCCAATCTCGTATCAGCGGAAAAGCCTGGCGCTATTCTTCAAGCTTTCATGAGTAAAATCCCAAAAGGCGGCCTTGTGCTTGATCTTGGCTGCGGCCCGGGAAATTCTGCCGTTCAGATGATAAAACACGGGCTGCATGTGGATGCGGTAGATGCATCACGTGAAATGATTGCCTACGCCGATAAAATCTATAATTTGAACGCACGTCAGGCTACATTTGATGACCTTGATTCAATCGAAAAATACGATGGTATCTGGGCGAATTTTAGTTTGCTTCATGCACCAATTGAAGACTTTCCAAGATACCTCGATGCGATACACAAAGCACTGCTATCAGAAGGTATTTTTCATATTGGAATGAAACTGGGCGACGGCATGCACCGCGACAGCATCGGGCGAATGTATAGCTATTATACCGAAGAGCAACTCATTCAACATTTAACAAATGCAGGCTTCAAAATAATCGGCAAAACTTTCGGCGAGGAGCCTGGACTATCAGGGGAAATTGCGCCCTGGATAACTGTTTTGTGTAATACTTAAGTAACGCAAGCCGTAATAACACTTCAACTCACGAATTATTCAGAAAATAATTATCACAATATATTTGTTTGTTTGTGTTTGCGAACACACCTATTTCGAAGTTTCTTTGAAACAGAAATATCAGGAAATAACACATATGTTGCAACGTATCACACGCTTGATGACAATTACCCTCACTACAGCTTTGCTAGTTTCACCTCCAGCATTTGCTGCAGACGCAATCATACAACAAGACTCAACACCAGCCCCAGAATCGTTTGAAGAATCCAGATTTTATGTATCAGCCTTTGCTGGAGCAACATTTATTGATGATGTGGTTCTTAGAGGTCTTGTCGGCGGCAACCCACAGACAGTAGAACTGGACTTTGACACCGGATACATCATTGGTGGTGCATTGGGTCACAATTATGGTGAAATTTTCGATGGCGTCGGTTTGAGAGCAGAACTTGAGCTTTCTTATTCAGACAATAACATTGATTCAATTTTCTTCTCTGGAAATGGCCCAGCAGCAGAGATAAATGTTGACGGCGACTTTTCTTCAACAAACCTTTTCGTTAATGCCCTGTTCGACCTTCCAGGCCTGGGCAACGACTTGATTACGCCCTATGTTGGTGGTGGTTTAGGCGTTGCATTCACAGACCTTGATGCGATTTATGGCCCTGGTGTCAGACTTGATTCCAGTGATGAGAATTTTGCTGCACAAGCAATTATCGGTGCATCCGTAAGCGCAACCGAGAATGTTGATTTGTTTGTAGAAGGCCGCTACTCGAGAATCTTTGACTTGGAAACGCCAAGGTTTGCACCAACAGGTGCCTTAACAGGTGTCATCGAAGATGATGTTGATACATATGGCGTTAACGTCGGTTTTCGCTTCAAGCTTTAAACGCTTTTAGTTTAGCCCTTGCTTCATACTTATGTGGCAAGGGTTATAATTTTTAAATAGTCAGCTCAACAACTACAGGGCAATGATCGGACGATTTTGGCCTGTCCCAGCCCGTTCGAGGATAGCGCTCCACCTCCTGCCCCTTTGGGAATGGTGTTCTGAAAGGTTGCCCATTGCGAATAATTTCTGGAACTGCTTTTGGGTTTTTCTCAACCAAGGCAGGTGAAGCAAGTATATAGTCCAATTGGCATAAGTGCTGTTCATAAGGACCGCGTGAATGATAGAGCGTCCATTGATCCATAACATCTCTGCGTTCAACCAAATTGCTTGAAAAACCGTCAGCAATCAACGGATCAAAGCCGGACATCTCTTCCACTTGGTTCTTGAATTCAAAACCTGAATGGCGATCGCCTTTAACAACAACACGCGATCTGTAGTCGTTCATATCGCCGCAAATGACAAAACGCTTGCTCGCCGTCTTGCCTTTGCCAAAACGGGCTTCAATGATTTTGCGAACAGCTTTGGCTTCCGCATCCCGAATGGGCATCGTCCAGGTACGGCCATCAACGTCTTCAGATTTACTACCCCCCATGGATTTAAAATGAACTGTATAAATCGTAAGCGGCCGCCCACCAATTTTGACATCAATTTCAAGACAATCGCGTCTGAAAATCTTTTCATTTGGTTCATTACCAGTTTCCGCTAATGCCTTGTTATGAATCCCCAAATCCTGATAAGTCAGGTGCGCA
This sequence comes from uncultured Rhizobiaceae group bacterium, assembly GCA_938030645.1. Lineage (GTDB taxonomy): Bacteria > Pseudomonadota > Alphaproteobacteria > Rhizobiales > Rhizobiaceae > Pseudahrensia. The sequence goes on along the minus strand of CALHHQ010000146.1, from coordinate 147 downwards.
TGGCTGTTCATCGAGATAAATTCAATCTTCTCCCCCGTCGCCGTCTCATCGCGCATCATCACACAAACGTCGATGCCTCGCGTGTCATTGCCTTCAACAAGATATTTGTGACGATAACCATGTCCTGCCATTTTGAAGAGATAGCCA
>CALHHQ010000145.1 GCA_938030645.1 uncultured Rhizobiaceae group bacterium | reverse complement strand
TGCCATGTTGGCTGGTGATGTTGAAGCATGGGACAAAGCTTCCATTCTACGTTCAATCTCTTCGAGATATTGCGCCGAATGCGAAGCGTGAATTTTGAGATTTGTGACGTCCCGTGACAGCGCGAAATGCATCCATCCGATATAGGCAATAACCACCGCGCCAATGGAAGCCACTATCGCTGGCAAAGGAGAGGCATATCCGAAACGAGATATGAGCACGCCCAATGACACACCAATGACGATGATACAGGTGAGCACAAACAAGCGCTTAAACCACAATTTGTCGGACTCAATTTCCATAGTCTGAATTCACCGCCTCAAGTTGCCCAGTGTGGGGAACAGGTTTCAACACGGAATCATTATCCTTTAGCGCTGAAACAGTGAAGCAGTGACTTGAGAAATACACCGTTCTTATTAGGACTGCGCTGGTACGTTTAACCTCAAAACTGATGGGTGCTTGACGGTTTGCCAACAGCGCCTTACGCGAAGGGGGAATTTACCAAAACGGCTTGCACACATATGTCATCTTCCTCCATTTCCCATCGCGCAAACGGATTGGTCGAGATTGCACCGTCTTACAAAGGCATTTTAAGTGATGTCTGGGGCGTGGTCCACAATGGTCAGTCCGTCTATCAAAGTTCAGTGGATGCATTGGCTGCTTATCGCGAGCAGGGTGGTCGTGTGGTCTTGATCACAAACTCACCGCGACCAAATGAAGGTGTCCGCCAACAGCTAAAAGAACTCGGTGTTCGAGATGACAGTTATGACGACATTGCCACATCAGGTGATGTGACCAGAGTTTTGATTTCTAAGGCCGATGGTCCGGTGTTCCATTTGGGTCCTGACCGCGACCTGCCACTGTTCGATGGTTTGGATGTTGAATTGTGCGACGGTGCCGACGCCCAAACAATCGTTTGCACCGGCTTGATCGACGATGAAAAAGAAACACCTCAAGACTATACGCATATCTTGTCGGCCTATGTGCGCCGTGGTGTGCCATTCATTTGCGCCAATCCAGATTTGGTGGTCGAGCGCGGTGATCGATTGATCTGGTGCGCGGGTGCATTGGCGCGATTGTATGAACAGTTGGGCGGCGTGACCCGCGTTGCTGGAAAACCACACAAACCAATTTACGAACTCGCGTTTGAAAAACTACAAGCCGTGGCAGGTGGTGAACTTCAGAAATCAGACGCAATTGCCATTGGCGATGGAATGCCGACAGACGTGGCAGGCGCGCAATCTAATGGATACGATCTCCTATATATAAGCGCCGGTATTCACAGCGGCGAATATGGTGATCCCGACGTGCCAGACGAAACAAAGCTGTTTGAGTTTCTCGACAAAAATGGCGCAAAGCCAAATTTTTGGATGCCACGATTAAGCTGGGAAGGCCCCTAAACGTGACTGGTTTTCTGCACCATAATCTGATCAATGCTGTTGCGGACGTTGAGCGCGGCGCGGTGCTGGCTATCGGGAATTTTGATGGTGTTCACAGAGGGCATCAAACCGTGTTGCAGTCTGCGCTGGAAACGGCCCGCAAAACCAACAGCAAGGCCTATGCAATTTCATTCGAGCCACACCCGCGCACACTGTTCAAACCAGAATCCCCTGTTTTTCGTCTAACGCCAGAAAATATGAAGGCGCGTGTTTTGCAAGAGTTTGGTCTAGACGGTCTCCTCACATTGCCCTTCACCCGCGATCTTGCTTCCACCAGCGCCGACGATTTTGTGGACCACTTCTTGCTGGAAAAAGCTGGTGCAAGCCATGTGGTGTCCGGTTTCAACTTTATGTTCGGCAAAGATCGCATGGGTACGCCAGATTTCTTGCGTGCAAAGGGCGTTTCGGAAAACTTTGGCGTGACCATTGTTGAGGCCCATGAAGATGAAAACAGTGAAGCGATATCATCAAGTCGAATAAGAAGATGTCTGGGTGCGGGTGACGTGGTGGAGACGGCGGGCCTACTTGGCTATCGCTGGTGTGTTGCTGGCGAAGTTATCAAAGGCCAACAACTGGGACGTACATTGGGCTACCCCACTGCCAATCTGTCACTGCCGGAAAGCTGTCATTTAGCCCATGGAATTTACGCCGTGCGGTTGCGAACAGAAGATGGAATTCTGCGCAACGGTGTCGCAAGCTACGGTCGCCGTCCAACCTTCGACAATGGGCCCGCTTTGTTGGAGACGTTTATCTTCGATTATTCAGGTGATCTCTATGGTCAGAACATTGAAGTCTCTCTGTTTTCCTATTTGCGTGGTGAAGAGAAATTCGAGAGCGCCGAAGCTCTGATTGAACAGATGGATAAAGACTCGTTGGAAGCACGATCCGTTTTAGGCGGGGTGAAACCGCTGTCTGAATTGGATATGAACCTCAATTTCGCAAATTTGCAGGTGGGATAGGCTGTGGCGCGTCGAATATTGAAAAGCCGCAATATCTTGATCACGGGAGCAACCGATGGTTTGGGTTTTGAACTGGCCAAAGCTTATGCAAGTCGGGGCCATCGTGTGGTCGCGACAGGCCGTCAATTGCTGACAAATGATCTCGATTTCTTCGGCTCTCCAAACATTGCATATATTCGCGCCGATCAGAGCGAGCCAGAAGCTGCCGCTCGCGCGATTGCGCAAGCCATGGAAAAGTTCGAATGGGAGAGTATTGATCTCGCAATTCTTAACGCCGCCACAGGATGGACAGGCCATCCCGCAGAAGAAACGCCCGAAGAGATACAGCGCCAGATCACCATCAATCTGACTGCACCTGTACTGATTGCAAAAGCAATTGCACCACTCCTGTTTGCCGCCCAAGGTCAGCTAACAATGATTGGATCGACAGCTGTAAAAGGGCAGGCGCAGTTTGCCACTTACGCCGCGACCAAAGCTGGGTTGGATGGATTTGTAAGATCGTTGCGCGAAGAGTGGCGCAACAAAGCCCATGTACAGATTATACACCCTGGTCCCACCCGTACAAAAATGCATGCCAAAGCCGGATTGAAAACGGGTATGGTTCGTATGTTTTTCATGCCCACAAAACGTGCGGTGAAAGCCATTCAACGCTCCATCCGCAACCGTGACAACAAACGCATTTTATCTCGAACTTATGGTTGGTCGTCTGTGTTCTCTTCTGCAAAGGAGGGGGAGCTGTGAAAGCGTTGATAACAGGTGCAGCCAACGGTCTAGGCCGTGCAATGACTGACCAATTGTTGGATGCGGGCCACGAAGTGTGGGCCGTTGATCGTGATACAGATGCGTTGGACGCATTGGCGATCAAAAGTCGAGGATCGTGTCGGGTCATACTGGCTGATCTTGCCAATCCAAATTCCATTCAGCGTCTGATGCGCGATGTGAAGGACGTGAAGTTTGATCTTGTGGTTTTGAATGCCGGTATCAGCGCAACGGGGCGTTTCGAAGAAATTCCTGGCGCAGCATATCAAAAACTTATCGCCATCAATCTCACAGCACCTTTGGTTTTGGCATCGGGCTTAATGCACCAAGACAATATGGCGCCTAAATCTCAAATGGTGTTTATCTCGTCTTTATCTCATGCGGTCGGCTATCCGGGCGCTAGTGTTTATGCGGCCACTAAAGACGCATTGGCGATCTATGCCAAAAGCGTTCGCAAGCCTTTCAAAAAGCGCGGCGTGGGTGTCACAGCAGTGTTCCCTGGCCCAATCAGAACGGAACACGCCGAGCGATATTCCCCAAAAGATGCCAAAGCCAACAAGCGCATGTTGCCTGAAGACATGGCAAAGCTGATCTTAAAAGCAGCTTCAAAAGGCAAAAAAGAACTCTATGCGGGCAAGGGCGCTGGTGCCGCGAAATTCTTTGGCAAACTGGCCCCCAATATGATGTCGAAGATGATGCGCAAGGTGATTTTCGATAAACTGGATTCCAACACTTACTGATGTGGAATGCGGTTTCCGCTGGAAACCCTGACAAGCCTTTGCTATGCAGCTGTCATGAAACGTGTTGCCAAATGCGAAGGGCGGAATATGCACCGCCAAATCATACGAATTATGGGCCCGATCTTCAGCTGAACGGCGAAGATCGGGAAGGCACAGGCCCGTGCCACTTCAGTTGGGCCAACCTCATCAAGTATTGAAATGACCGCAGTGCAATTTGCGCCACCGCAAACTGGCTGAAACCTGAGATAAGATTTCCATGTCTGAATCCGAGACCCGCGATTATTCGCTGACACTCAACCTTCCAAAAACTGAATTTCCTATGCGTGCTGGCCTCCCGAAAAAAGAGCCGGAAATGATTGCGAAATGGGAAGAGCAAGACCTCTACAAAAAGCTGCGTGAAGATGCAGCGGGCCGCCCGAAATATGTACTTCATGATGGTCCTCCCTATGCAAACGGTAACTTGCATATCGGGCACGCACTGAACAAAATTCTGAAAGACATCATCACGCGTTCGTTTCAAATGCGCGGGTATGATTCAAATTATGTGCCCGGTTGGGACTGCCATGGTCTGCCCATCGAATGGAAAATCGAAGAGCAGTATCGCGCCAAAGGCAAAAACAAGGATGAAGTGCCGATCAACGAATTCCGCAAGGAATGCCGTGATTTTGCTGCCCATTGGGTCGGCGTGCAGACGGAAGAATTTCTGCGCCTTGGCGTGACGGGTGATTTCAAACAGCCGTATCTCACGATGAACTTCGAGTCCGAGGCCATCATCGCCAACGAGTTGATGAAATTCGCCAAAAGCGGGCAGCTCTATCGTGGCTCAAAACCGATCATGTGGAGTGTAGTTGAACGCACCGCACTGGCCGAAGCCGAAATCGAATATGAAATTTATGAGAGCGACACGGTTTGGGTGAAGTTTCCTGTTCAAGGAAACAAAGATCTAGAAGGCGCATCAGTCGTTATTTGGACAACAACACCTTGGACAATTCCAGCTAACCGCGCAGTTTGTTATTCAACTCGCGTCAATTATGGGTTGTTCGAAGTAGCAGGTGCAGAACAGGACTTTGGCCCACAAGCTGGCGATAAATTGATTTTTGCAGATCGATTGGCGGAAGAATGTGCAATTAAAGCTAAAGTCACACTTAACAGACTACGTGATGTATCTGCTAAGGAACTTGGAGACTTCAGCCTCCAACACCCTCTCGCAAACGTCGACCCATTCTACGGTTTCACGGTTCCCATGCTTGCTGGTGATCATGTCACAGACGATGCGGGTACTGGATTTGTGCACACTGCGCCAAGCCACGGTCGTGATGACTTCGAAGCTTGGATGGCGAACACGGCCACTATTGAGGCCATGGGCATCGACACGCGCATTCCGTTTCCCGTGGATGATGGTGGGTTCTACACCGAAGATGCACCGGGTTTTGAAGGCGCACGGGTGATCGACGACAAAGGCAAAAAAGGCGATGCGAACCAGAAGGTCATCACCGCTTTGATTGGCGAAAACAACCTGTTTGCCCGCGGCCGTGTCAAACACGAATATCCTCATTCTTGGCGTTCCAAAAAACCCATTATTTTCCGCAATACGCCACAGTGGTTTGTCTATATGGACAAAGACGGTGTGGTCGGAGACGGCTCTGCCACCAATATGGGAACCCTGCGCCAAACAGCTTTGGCTGCGATTGAT